>JANOWZ010000089.1:0-3681 GCA_031418155.1 Deinococcales bacterium | reverse complement strand
TTGCTCACAAGACAGCACCTGACGGGCTGTTCGCGCTTCTTGCTCACAAGACAGCACCTGACGGGCTGTTCGCGCTTCTTGCTCACAAGACAGCACCTGACGGGCTGTTCGCGCTTTCTCTTTCCTTTTTCCTCCCGAGGTGTTCTGCTTGAGCCTGATTGTCGTGACTGGCGCAGATGGTTTCATCGGTTCGCACCTGACCGAAGCCCTGATCGCTCGAGGGCATCGCGTGCGGGCCTTGGTGCATTACAACGCCTTCGGCACGTGGGGCTGGTTGGATACGCTCCCCACAAACGTGCTCGAAAAAATTGAGGTGGTCCAAGGCGATATTCGTGACGCTGGCATGGTCCGCGGACTGTTGCGCGACTCGAGCTTGGTCTATCACTTGGCCGCGCTGATTGCGATTCCATACTCGTACCGAGCGCCACGTTCGTACATCGAAACCAATGTCATTGGAACCCTGAACGTGCTCGAGGCCGCCCGAGAATTTGGGACCGAGCGCGTTGTGCAAACCTCAACCAGCGAAGTCTTTGGCACGGCGCAATTCGTGCCAATGTCGGAACTGCATCCGATCAACGCGCAATCACCCTATGCGGCATCCAAGGTCGCTTCCGATCAGCTGGCCGCAAGTTTTTACGCCAGTTTCAACACGCCGGCCGTGACCCTGCGCCCGTTCAACACCTTCGGCCCACGCCAATCGGCTCGGGCTGTGATTCCAACCGTCATCACACAACTCGCGGCTGGACAAGCCGAAATCAAACTCGGTACGCTCGAGACGACCCGTGATTTTACGTTCGTGCTCGACACGGTGGCCGCATTCCTGGCGGTCGGTGAGGCTCCACTCAAGAATGTCATTGGGCAGGTGTTCAATGCCGGTTGCGGTCAGGAATACTCGATTGCGCAGGTCGTGCAAAACATTCAAACCTTGATGAGCACGCAGGCTCGAGTCGTTGCCGATCCCGAACGAGTCCGACCCGAACGCAGCGAAGTCATGCGCTTGGTTTCAGACAGCAGCAAATTGCGCCATGTCACCGGCTGGGAATCGCATTACACCCTCGAGATGGGCCTCAAAAACACGATTGATTGGTTTACGCACCCGGACCGCATCTCGGTCGCTCGAGCGCGACGCTACGGGGTTTAAGCGCAGGGGCACCGTTTCGGGTTTGCGTTCATCTCGATTTTGAACACCTTCTCGGACCGACTCTCGCGGTAAGATCACCCATGTTCATCGCTTTGACCCTGAGGATTGCGTTGGCGTACCTGATTGGGGCCTTGCCGCTGGCGTACTGGTATGCCCGAATCCGTGGCGGCGAACCGCGCCTTGCCGCCTCGTATAACATCGGTTTGGAAAACACCATGCGTGTGCAAGGGCTCGAGGTTTCAATAGCATCGTTCGCGCTTGATTTCTTGAAGGGCGTGTTGGCAGTCGGCATCGCCTCGAGTTTTGAGGGCAACGAACCGGCACTGCTGGCCGGATTGGCTGGGTATGTTGGGCATTTGTATCCGCCACCGTTTTTCTTTTTGCGCACCTTGCGTGGCGAACAAATCCCGATTCGAGGTCGCGGCAACGTGATGCTTTTGGGCGTGCTCGCCGGGTTGTACACGTATGCGGGATTGCCCTTCTGGATGGTCGCCACTCCGGTCGTTGTTTGGTCCGCAATTGTTGGTTACTCCGGCCTGATCGCACTTGGCACGCTCGCAGGCGTTGGCATGCTTGGGCTCGAGTTGCTGCTCTCTCCCATCGATGCGCTCGGGCGCTTCGCGGTGCTCGGCTTGCTGGCGGCATTGGTCTGGCGTTTCAAAGAAAACATTGGGCGAATCATTGAGAAAACCGAACCTCGGGTCGGCGAGGTCAGGCACGTCACCGGCGAATCCGACAATCAAGTTGTGGTGGCGTTCATCATTCATCCGCTTGGTGTGGATTGGTTCTGGCGCTCAAGACGGGCTGCGCTGATCAAACCGTTGTTCGATTCGGGCATCCTGAAGTACGAAATGCTCGCCGCGATAGGTCGGATGATTCGCCCATTCAAAGTTGGCGAGTTGCGCGGGATTTACACCTCGGACGGCAAAGAGATCCGTTGCCACCTGATCACCGGGCCGTTCACGCCCGAATCGTTCAAGTCGCATCCAGAACTCGCCAAGAAACGGGCCATTCAAGGCGCAAGGCTCGCCAAGGAACTCGGCGCGAGCGTCTACGGGCTTGGTGGCTTCTGGGGCACGATTGGCAAAAAAGGCATCGAAGTGCAGGCCGCCGTCCCTGAGATCACGGTCACGAATGGTGGCGCTTACACGGCGGGCAGCGTGCGCGAACAAATCCCGGTGATCTTAGATCATTTCAAACGCTCTGGGCATGAGATGAAAAATGTTCGGGCCGCCGTGGTTGGTGCGAACGGTGTGGTCGCCTTCGGCATTGCCCGCATGATCGCCGCCGAAGTCGGCTTCGTGACCTTGATCGGACGCGATTTGGAACGTCTGGATCGATCCAAAAAAACCCTCGAGCGTTCACATCCGAACACAAAATTTACAACCTCGATTGACCCGCACGATTGCATCAATGCCGATCTGATCTTCACCGCAACCAGCGATCCAGACCCTGTGATTTTTGCGCGTGATATCAAACCGGGAACCTGGATTTTTGACGAGGGCCGCCCCGAAGATGTCGATAAAAGCGTGCTCGAGGTTCCCGGCGTGCGTGTGATTCCTGGCGGTGTGGTGCAACCGCCCGGTGAGATGACCGATCCTGGCGATTGGGCCAGATGGCGTTTGGGATTCGGTGATGGTTGCGTGCCCGCGTGTCTGGCCGAAACGCTGATCATCGGTGCGAACAAAGCGTTTGATCGGCAGAGTTTGGGCGAGACCACCAAAACCGAGAACATCAATTACTTCGTGCTCGAGGCCAGACGCTTGGGCTTCACGGTGCTCGAGGACATGCCAGTGACGAACGTGCCGACGGGCGGGCAAATCGCGCCGAGTCCACGCTTGGGCGCGGTGCTGAATTGATCAGTTCAGGCTGAGCAAACGCAAGCCATCGACGGCCAGAAAATCGTCAATGTTGTGCGTGACCAAAATCAAACCGTACTCGAGCGCGGTCGCGGCAATCCAAGCGTCACTTGGCGCGGTGTGTCGGCCTGCGAGACTGACTTGCGCCCGCAATTGTGCCCAATGCAATGCGGTCGCATCGTCTGGCGAGATGACAGTGTACGCACTCAGGAAATCCTCGAGCGCCTTGCGACGTTTTTCGCCCCAGCCGTTCAGGATCGCACCGAAACGCATTTCGGCGATACTTTGCAAGGCCACGAATCCTTGACGACCTGCCAAAATCGCTCGGTACGCTGCGGCCAAACTGTGCCCGTTGTGCAGGTAGCTGAGCACGTCCGTGTCGATCAGCACCGGTTCACTCGAGCCAGCTTGTGGTTGTTCTCGTTTCACTTGCCCTTCCCAAAGGTTTCCAGAAACTTGCTTTCACGGGTGTTCAATGATCTTTCTTGGTCGCGCACGTCTTTGACGGCACGCTCGAAGGCTTGACGTTCTTTGCTGCTCAGCTTTGGACCCCGCATCGTCTCGAGACTCAAAGCTGGTTTCGCGGTTTTCAACAGGGCAGCCAATTTCGGATTGCTGTTTTGCACGGCAATGTTCGTCTCCTCGCCGGACTCGAGACGATCACGGGTCAACCCGTTCCGA
>JANOWZ010000088.1:0-4107 GCA_031418155.1 Deinococcales bacterium | reverse complement strand
TGAGGCCCCGAACTGGTCCCGTGATGGCACGTATTTGCTCTTCAACCAGGATGGCCAGATTTACAAATTCCCACTCGACTCGAGATGCCCCGAGTTGTTGAACACGGGTGCAGTCAAGGCGAACAACAACGACCACGGCATCTCTTTTGATGGCATCATGCTGGCGCTCTCGAGCCACACCAGGCAAGAGGGCCGCAAGGCCGGATCGCAGGTTTACGTTGTCGGCATCGAAGGCGGCGAGCCCGTCAAGCTGACCGATCAAGCCCCGTCGTACTGGCACGGCTGGTCGCCCGATGGCACAACCCTGGTCTATTGCGCCGAGCGCGAGGACAATTACGACATCTACTCGATTCCCGTGACTGGCGGTGCGGAAACCCGACTGACCACCGATCCCGCCCTCGATGACGGCCCAGAATTCAGTCCAAATGGCAAGCACATTTACTTCAATTCGACGCGCAGTGGGCAAATGAAAATCTGGCGCATGAAACCAGATGGCAGCGACCAAGAACAAGTCAGCTTCGGTGATTTCAACGATTGGTTCGCGCACCCCTCGCCCGATGGGACACGCATGCTATACGTCTCCTATCCCTTGAGCGTGCCCGCTGCCAGCCACCCGCACAACCAGCACGTCATGATCCGCGAGCAGGAAGTTGTGAGTGGTAAGGTTCGTGTGCTCGCGCACCTGTACGGCGGTCAAGGCACAATGAACGTGCCTTCCTGGAGTCCTGATGGCAAGCATGTCGCCTTCGTTTCGTACACCTATGGCGATCCATCGATTTGAACAGGCTTGATCTGAACAGGCTCGGGCTTGCACAATCTCGAGCCACGAAAGAGACCCATGACCAGCGAATCCGTCTTAGCTCGAGTCCAGATTGGCCGCAGTCAGAAACGCCATTTGCCCTTGGGCATGGGCGGATCGTTTTATGGACTTGATCATGGGTACGAGCAGGGTGAAAGCGAAATCTTATCCGCACTCGAGACCGCACTCGAGAACGGAATCACGCATTTTGATACCGCCACCGATTACGGCGATGGATATTCCGAACGCCTTTTGGGTCGGCTCATGGCGGCAGATTCCAAGCGGCGCGAACACGTTTTTCTGGCCTCCAAAGCGAACCTGAATGACATCAGCGCTCGAGCAATCAACAAGGCGATTGAGGCCAGTCTAGAACGTTTGCAAACCGATGTGATCGACCTCTACTACCTGCATTGGCCGCGCACTGGTCAGGACATGCGACCATGGATGGAAGGGCTCGAGACGGCCCGACAACAAGGCAAGATTCGTGCGATTGGTGTTAGCAATTTTTCGGTTGCACAAATGCAACAACTGGCTGAGGTCGGACAAATTGATGCGTATCAACTTGGTTACAACTTGCTGTGGCGGTTTGGCGAGAGAGAAATTCTGCCCTACTGCGCGGCGAACAACATCGCCGTGATCGCTTACAGCGCGCTCGCCCACGGCATCCTCTCGGGCAAGTATGCGCGAGCAGTCGAGTTTGTTGCCAGTGATCAACGCTGGAGCATTTCGTTGTTCAGAGACGATGTTTGGCCACAGGTTCATGACGCGGTTGAAACGTTCAAACAAGTCTCTGCTCGAGAACAAGTTCCACTCTCACACCTGGCCTTGCGTTGGTTACTGCATCAACCCGCGATCACCTCGGTACTGGTCAGCGCCAAAAACAAACAACAGGTGCTCGAGAACCGAGAAGCCCTCAACCTCGAGATTGCAGATTCGGTGCTGGATGAACTCACCAACCTGAGCGATGCGATTCAAACCATCCCAGACGAAGGCAACCCATTCGGCTATCATCCATAAAACAGGAGAACGGACATGTCTGACTCGAGCCTTCCTGACAAACACTTCTTCCAGATTTGCGTCATCGTCGATGACCTTGAACGTTATGCCGAGAACTACCGCACGGTCCTTGGATTCGACGTGCCTCGAGAAATCCAAACCACCCGCGATCACGCACACACACAAGCGACCTATCACGGCAAACCGATGAATGCTCGAGCCAAAATCGTCAGTTTCATGATGGGCACGGTCGCCTTTGAGTTGCTGCAACCGCTCGAGGCTGGCAGCGTTTGGATGGATCACCTCAACAAGTACGGTCCGAGCCTGCATCACGTGGCCTTCAACGTGCCGCGCATTGCTCCGGCGGCGGCGTACTTTGCCGATCATGGCTACCGGATCACGCAGCAAGGCTTGTTCACGGGACGCACGGGAATGTACGCCTACTTGGACACCGACAAAGACTTTGGCCTGACCATCGAACTGCTCGAGCATTACCAGGGCGGATCGCACCCTTCGAGTCCCGCATTTCCAGCCGAGCGTGGCCTTGGCACAGACCGGGTCATTCAGGTTGGATTGGTCACGAACGACATTGCCGCCATGACGCAACGTTACCGCGATGTGCTGGGCCTGCCCGAACCAAGCCAGCAGGAAACACCCGGCTTTCAGATCACCGAAGCCACCTTCAGAGGCGATCCGACCGAAGCCACCGCCAAGCTCGCCTTCTTTGATTTCGGTCAGTCTCAACTCGAGTTGATCGAACCGGATCAGATTCCCAGCGTTTGGCGCAATGATTTGAATGCCAAAGGGGAGTGTGCGCATCATATTGCGTTTCAAATCCGGGACACGCAAAGCGCGGTTGAGCACTTTGCCAAACATGGGATCAGTGTGGCCCAGCAAGGTTATTACGGTGATCGCAGCGGCATGTACACCTACATCGACTCCCAGGCATCACTGGGAATCATCATCGAGTTGTTGGAGAACTTTGATCAACCACGGTGAGGACTCACAGTCATTGGTGATCGAACCCATTGCTTTTCCAGGTTTGCCGCTCGAGCCAATTTCGTACCGCTGACCGTGAGCTTCGCAGCCTAAGCTGAACGCTCGAGCGCCGCCTGTCGTGCGAGAGTTGTTCCAGATTTTGCACCTCGAGTTCACGTGTTGAATCTTGAACCAGTGCAAGTTTGACCGGCGGTTCCGCGCCCGCATGTACCAAGAACTCAAGCCGTTTGATGGTGTCTCGAGCCGATGCGAGTTTGGTCTCAAGTGCTGCACGTTGCGATGCAAACACGGTTTTGAACAGGTCGGTTTTGAACATGGGTGTTTCCTCTGAAGCCCATCGTCCTTGCCGACCGGGTTCAAAGTAGAAACCCCAAGCAAATCCAAAAGGATTCGCTCGGGATTCCTTGAAACTCGAGATGGGGTGGCTTCGGGATTTCGAGTGGAAACCGTGGGGCCGTTTCCGGGGGCTGAGCAATCGCCGCCAAGGAGCACTTCGGTTATGGGCAGTACACGACCGACTGGCGCAAGGTCATCGCCAACCCTGACGTGCAAGCGGTCAGCATCACCGCGCCAAACGTGATGCACCTTGAGCTGGTCCGTGCCGCCGCCGCCGCTGGTAAAGCAGTCCTCTGCGAGAAGCCGGTTGGCCGTGATCCCGGTGAGACGGTGCAAGCTGCGGTAGCACTCGAGGCTGGCGTACTGCCCTTTGTTGGTTACAACTTTACAACTACCGCTGGGCACCGCTGGTGCAGTACACCCGTCAGTTGCTCGCCGAGGGCAAGCTTGGGCAAATCATGGACTACTGGATCGCCACACGGTATTTGTAGGCTCTCGAGTCTCGAGAACCCGCATCGATCACCATATCCCGACCCATTTTTTTCGTGTGACGATCCACTACCACGGTCACTTCAACAGCAGTTACGCCGGTGATCCCAACGGCCCTCCTGGTGTTTTGAACAGGATCAGGGGCTGGACACGCTGGGCGACCTGATGAGTCACGCCATTGACATGGCCCACACGCTCGCAGGCTCAATCACCCTATTGGTTGCCGACAAAGAGATCTTCATTCGCCGCCGACCCCTCCCACTACCCGGCTTGATGCTCGCCGCTGGTTGAGAATCTCAGATTCTCAACCAGCATGAAATTTGCCATTACAGTGGCTTCGGTAATGATTGAGAATTCCAAAAGCAAAATTCGTCAATTGTTGCCGATGTCTTTCTTGTCGAAATCTTATCGTGTGAAACACGTGCATCACGTCCTACGTGTGTTACACGATGCACGATCCAAGTTTCGACCTGGTGGGCCACTGTTTG
>JANOWZ010000087.1:0-6429 GCA_031418155.1 Deinococcales bacterium | reverse complement strand
CATTGTTGCTGCTGCCATTACCTTACCGCTGGGTCTTACACAGGGTGCAGAATATGCAGAACTGATATGGCCCATCGACCTGGCCATCACCGTTATCTGGGTAGTATTTGGATGGAATATGTTTGGTACTATATTAAAAAGAAGGGAAAAACATTTATATGTCGCTATCTGGTTTTACATCGCCACTTTTGTTACCGTTGCTGTATTGCACCTGGTACGTTCCGGTGAACTGCCATATACCTGGTTAAAGAGCTATAGTTTTTATGCAGGTGTACAGGATGCGCTTGTTCAATGGTGGTATGGCCACAATGCCGTTGCTTTCTTTCTTACAACACCTTACCTGGGACTTATGTATTATTTTCTCCCAAAAGCGGCTAACCGTCCTGTTTATTCCTATCGTTTATCTATCATACATTTTTGGTCGCTTATCTTTTTGTATATCTGGGCAGGGCCACACCATTTGTTGTATACGGCGTTACCGAACTGGGCGCAATCACTCGGTGTGGTATTTTCCGTCATGCTCCTCTTCCCAAGCTGGGGAGGTATGATCAACGGCCTGCTTACATTACGCGGGGCCTGGGACCGGGTAAGAGATGATGTTATTTTGAAATTCATGGTGGTGGCTGTTACCGCATATGGTATGGCAACTTTTGAAGGGCCAATGCTTTCATTGAAAAATGTTAGTGCCATCAGCCATTATACCGATTGGATCGTTGCACACGTTCACATAGGTGCCCTCGGCTGGAATGGGATGCTCACATTCGGAATTTTGTACTGGATGTTACCCCGCATCTTCGGCACAACCTTGTATTCAAAAAAATTAGCCAATAACCATTTCTGGCTGGGCACCCTGGGAATGATCTTTTATGCTGTTCCCATGTACTGGGCCGGCTTTACACAAAGCAGCATGTGGAAACAGTTTACCGAAGCAGGCCAGTTGAAATATACTTTCCTTGAAACAGTTACTTACATGAAGCCTTTCTATGCCATGCGTTCAATAGGTGGCACTTTATACCTCGTGGGCACATTGCTGATGTTGTATAATTTATACAAAACAGTAAAATCCGGCAAGCTCATTTCAAATGAAGCAGCAGAAGCAGCTCCACTGATGAAAGAGGAGGCTAAGCATCACGGTGAGCATTGGCATAGGTGGATCGAACGCAAGCCGGTGCAACTCATGATCCTCAGTTTGATAGTGGTATTGATCGGGGGGATCATTGAACTTATTCCAACTTTCATGATCAAATCAAACGTGCCTACCATCAGCAGTGTAAAACCCTACACTCCACTTGAATTGCAGGGCCGTGATCTTTATGTAAGAGAAGGATGTTATGTATGTCATTCACAAATGATACGCCCCTTCAGAAGTGAAACAGAACGGTATGGCGAATATTCCAAGGCAGGTGAGTTTGTGTATGACCGTCCATTCCAGTGGGGAAGCAAACGAACAGGCCCCGACCTGGCCAGGGAAGGCACCGGTAACCTGAAAAAATCTGATGGCTGGCACTTCCGCCATTTCAGGGAACCATCATCCATGAGTGAAGGTTCTGTAATGCCTGCTTATGCATTCATGCTTGAACAAAACCTGGATACATCCGAAACCGGCGCCAAGATCAGGGCCATGCAGGCATTGGGTGTTCCGTATGAGAAAGGATATGACAGGATTGCAAACATTGAACTGATGAAACAGGCCAATGCCATTGCCGCCAACCTGAGAACCGATAGCATCCGGGTATCCCCCAACAAAGAAGTGATTGCAATCATTGCATACATGCAAAGAATGGGATCAGACATTCATAAAACCAATACAGAAAAATAAATACCATGTTCAAATTCATAAAACAATATGCCGAAAAAATGGATCAGGCACAGGTTTATCCCATGATCTCGCTTATCATATTCTTCCTGTTTTTTGTAGTACTGCTTATTTATGTAAAGAAAATGGATAAAAAAAGTATTGCTACGTTATCCAATATACCACTCGATGAAACAGAACAAACAACAACCATTGTATAAAAATCAATATATGCGATCTATTAAATCACTGTTTGTAAGATCAACACTCTTCCTGGCCATTTCCCTTATTGCTGGAACCGCATTTGCACAGGATGCAACCGGCACCGCCAAAACCGTTCCATCATCCAATAACCTGCTGGCAATTTTAATGGCAATCTCAAGTTCATTAAAAATTTTTTGCTCCATGCTTAAATAAATTTTCTTGTGTTTTGACAAACCTGTTTCCAAACCCCACGGCGAGGGGAGCGAGTAGAAACGACCAGCGGTGGAATCGGAATTGAGAAAATTCGCCGTTCTATTTTCTCAATGTAGATCAAAACCGCTGTGAGTTAAGTTTTGCAGTCAACTGGCCCCCGGATCTCGAAGGTGCCAGTTTTTTGGCTCGAGCTTGTTGGCTTTGCCGGAGGTTCGCAGTACTGCGTTAATCCGCTTTTTTGAAATCCGAACCGCTCACCTCATGTTTGATGCTGCTCAACTGCACACGCGGTTGCGCCCAGCGTGTTTGGCCCGGTAAAGCTGCTCGTCGGCGTTGGCCAAAAGTTTCTCAAAGCTGGGTAGGCTCGAGTCGGTTGCAAGGCCCACACTGACGGTCACGTGCAGGTCTGAGTGGATGCTTTCCCAAGCGAAACCTTCGATCATGCTGCGGATGCGTTCGCAAATAATTTGCGCCTCCTCGAGCGTGGCGCGGGGCAAGATGACCACGAACTCCTCGCCGCCAAAACGGGCCACCACGTCGCTGGCACGGGTGGCTTTGCGGATGATCGCGGCCAAGCGAATCAGCACGGCATCACCGATCTGATGCGAGCAGGTGTCGTTGATGAGTTTGAAGTGGTCCACGTCGATCATGGCGACCGGCAGGGGTCGCTCGAGCGCTTTGGCTTTGGCGAATTCGCTGGCCAGGGTGGTTTCAAGGTGGCGGCGGTTGTAGGTTTCGGTCAGCGGATCGAGCATGGTCAGGCGTTCGAGTTCGCGGGATTTGGCTTCAAGCTGACCAACCAATTCGCCTTTTTCGTTGCTGGTTCGTTCGAGTTCCTCGAGTGCTCGGGCCAGTTCGATGTTGCGGATGCGTTCGAGTTGCGCTTCGGCTTTGGCCTTCTCGGTTTCGCGTTGCAGGGCATAGGCACGCAATCGACGGTCGGTGTTGAGGTCACGCAATTGCCGGTCGAGGACGTGATGGGCTTGGGTGTGTTCAAACGCGGCTTTGAACTCCTCGAGTTGCGCGTGGGCGTTGGCCAGTTGGTCATGGACTTGACAGGCAAGTTCGCGCAAATTGGCTTGCTCGGCGATCTCGAGGGCCAGCCTTAGGGGTTCGAGTGCCGCCTGCGGTTGCCTTTGAAGCAGGTGAATCGTGCCGGTTGTGACATGGTTCTGCGCCAAGCCTTCGAGCGATCCTTCCTGTTCGAGGTCCACCCGGATGCTGGTCAGCAACTCGAGGGCTTCAGCGAATTGACCGAGTGCGCCGAGGGATTCGGCCAGGGTCACGACGGTGCGGATGCGCCGGTCATGCAGGCCATGAAGCTCACAGACGCTCAACCCTGCTCGCAGCACCTTGAGGGCTTCGCCCGGTTGGTGCAGACCGGCCAGGGCTTGCCCGAGGTTGATCAGGATGGTACTTTCGCGCAATGGGTCGTTCAGGGACCGGGCTTGCAGCAGGGCTTCCTCGAGCACGTCTTTGGCCAGGGCGAAGCGTTCAAGTTTGTTGTAGATCACACCGAGGTTGTTCGAGTCAAACGCCAAGCCCGCCGTGTCGTGCATGCGGGTGTTGATTTCCAAGCAGCCTTTGACGAATTCCAGCGCCGACTCGAGGTCCCCGAGCGAGGCGTAGATCGCACCGGTGAAATTCAGGCAGTCGCGTTCGAGCAGCGGGTCGTTGTGCGTTCGGGCGATGTGCAGGCCGCCGCTGAGTTGTTCGAGGGCCGCCTCGAAATCGCTGGCGGCGTAGGCGCAAAAGCCGAGGTTGCGCAGTGTGTAGCCGAGGTCGAGTTCTTCTTCGGGTGCAAGCTGGTCCTGTGCGTTTCGGCTCAGGGCATGGCAGCGTTCGGTGTCGGTGAAACGCAACTCCCACGCCTGATCGATCAGGGCGCGAACCTCGAGCGATCTCGAGGGGGGTGGGTTGAGGTTCGTGTTCATACGGGCACCAAGTCTTGGACAAATCGTAGACAAAGCGGTCTTGCAAATGGCTCACGAGGCAAGCGTGATCAACTCGGGTTCTGGGCCGCTGACGCTCAGGTCAGCATCCTGATGGCTCGGGATGACCTCAAGAAAGGCACGCACCACCGCCGGGTCAAAGTGCTTGCTGCTCTGGGCGCAGATTTCGTCGAGCGCCTCGGCGGGTGTCCAGGCCCGCTTGTAGGGTCGTGGGCTGAGCAGGGCATCGTAGACATCACACACGGCAAAGACGCGGGCCAACAACGGGATTGTTTCGCCCGCCCGCCGGTCCGGGTAGCCCGTGCCGTCCCAGCGTTCGTGGTGCGAGTGGATCACCTCGAGCGCCCCTTTGGCCAGACTTGGAATGCGTGAGGCGATCTCGTAACCGCGAATCGAATGCGATTGCATCAAGGCCCATTCGCTTGGGTCAAGCTTTCCCGGCTTGTTGAGGACCGAATCGGGCACGACCAGCTTGCCAATGTCGTGCAGGTACGCGCCTTGGCGCAGGGACTCGAGTGCTTCGGCATTCAAACCCAGTTTTGCGCCGAGCGCCTGTGAGAGTCCAGCGACCCGTTCGGTGTGGCCTTTGGTTTCCAGGTCACGGGCTTCGAGGGCCAGACCCAAGGTGAACAGCCCACCTTCGAGCGTGCCGCGCATGTCCTCGAGCACCCGGACCCGTTCGAGCGCATGGCCAAGGCGCATGGCCACCGCCTCGAGCAAATAGCGAACGCGAGGCGTGACCGGTCGCCAGGTCTCGGTGTTGACCAGGCTGATCAGACCGACCAGTTCGTGGCCTTGATAGACCGGTGTGACGACGTAGCTTTTGAGGCCAAGGTTCACCCAGTCGGCGATGGCCGTGGCTTCGTTCGGGTAATCGTTGCTCCAGGCGGTGATGCCCTGCGCGATCACTTGACCGGTGATGCCGAATCCGGCCCGGTGTTGGGTGCCCTCGAGTCTGGCTTGGAACGCCGTTGGCAGGTGACCATCAACCACGCGCAGCGCAAAAGTTTCGCCAGCGCGTTCGCGGTAGGTACACGCATCAAACCCAAGCAGTTTGCGGGCCATCGGCAATCCGAAACGGATGATCTCGGCTGGGCTTTTGTAGCGCTCGAGGTTGGAGGTGAATGCCTCGAGGCTGTCGTGCCTGACCTCACCGGTCAATGCGGCGGAGGGTTGTTTGTCTTCGTACATGCGTGCGTCGGCAATTGCCACGGCCCGCTCGAGCGGTTCGGTGGTGCTGGTCATGGCCACACCGTGGGCGAACGGCAGCAAATGCGGGTGCGGGCCTGCAACAGAATGGGCCACGTGGTTTGCCAAGGCCGTGGCCGCCGTTTCGCTGACACCGGGGAGCAGGACGATGAATTCATCGCCACCCCAGCGGGCCACCACGCCCTGGTTGGCTGTGGCTTGCAACAGGGACGCTGAGATGTATTTGATTTGCGCATCACCAGCGCCGTGACCATCACGGTCATTGATGATCTTCAGGCCGTTGAGGTCGATCATCAGCAGTGCTGCCGAGGTGGTGGGGGCAAGGGTGGCCCGGTAACGAATCAAGCCGTTGCGATTCAACAACCCGGTCAGCGGGTCTCGATCCAGGGCTGCTGAATGTTCCTGTTGGAAGCGCAGCATGACCTGCTGAATGCGTTCGGCACGTCTGGACAAGGCCACGATGACCAGTGTGGCCAGCAACAAAACCACGACTGCACCGATGTCAGTGACCCAGCGTGCCCGATCAGCGGCAATCTTGAAGTGCGTTGCGGCCCGTTCGATCACCTCGAGCAAGGCCTTGAAACTGGGCTCAAGGCGGCGTTGATCCAGCTTGCGGGCCGCCGCAAACTGCCCGTTGGTCAACAACACCATTTTCTGATCTACGGCGGCCTGATATGACTGGGCGGCGGTTCGTACCTGCCTGAGCAGTTCATGCCGACCGACGATTGCTTCACTGCGATGCAGTGCTTGAGCGCTGATGGCTCGAGCGTCCTGAATCTGCTGTTGAACATTGCTTGGCAATTGTCCTGAAGATGCATGTTCGCTGGAGTGCTGACGGTAGGCTTGCTCTTTGAAGACCTCAAGGTGACCAACAGCTTGGCGTTGTCCGTCGGCCAGATGCCTGGTGGTGTCGATGGCAACAGCGGCACCCAGGGCGACCATCAAGCTGATGACCAAGGCGAATCCGGGTGACAGCTTGGGATGGGACACAGGCCGAAGGTAACAGGTGAATAATGACAACTTTATGACTGGTCTTTGGGATAGGTCCAGCCTGAT
>JANOWZ010000086.1:0-12592 GCA_031418155.1 Deinococcales bacterium | reverse complement strand
CCACGCACGAGGTTCAGGGCACGGGTGTTGGCGACAAGCTTGTACCCCTGATATAACAGCAGGGCCACCAGAAGAATGTCAAGCGCGTCGAGGATGCGAAAATTCACGTCCGTTGCCCGATCCAATGATAGGGGGATACCGGGCTGGTGTCCCTTGAAAGGTCGGATCGATGCCTCCTTGCAAGTATCTTAGCCTCAATTTGCTTTTGATGACGTGAAATTCGCTGCGGTTCGCGTTGATGAAGCATTTGTTCAGGCACGCTCAAGAGCAACCCAGATGCAGTCTCGAGCCTGTTCAAACGTGTGTTATGGGCTTGAACCGCTCGGCTCTGTTCGGTACGCTGTGGTTTCAACCCTTGGGTCATATTGATTCGGGGCACGGAGGTTCCCATCGTTACCGATATTCAAAAAAATATTCCAGTCGAAAACACACCGGAAATCCTCGAGCACCTGAAAGTGATTTACGATGCGCTCGACGATAAAAAAGCCACCGACATCTCGATCCTGAACCTGACTGGCGTCTCGACCAGCCTGGATTACTTCGTGATCGCCAGCGCCAATTCGCAACCGCAATTGCAGGCGCTCGAGCGCAGCGTATTGAACGAAATGCGTGACATCGGCATTCGTCCAGCCGCCGTTGAAGGCCCAAGCCCGCGTTGGGTGCTGGTGAATTTCGGGAACATCATCGTGCATTTGATGACCCCTGAAACCCGTGATTTTTACGATCTCGAGGGTTTGTGGGCCGATGCGAGTCCAGTCGAGTTGTAAAACCCGCAATCGGGCTCGAGACGTTATTATTCGACGATTGTGAAGTCCAACCTTCTGATTCGGTAAGGTTGGATTGACATTTTTACGATCCCGTCTTGTCTTTGGCCCATGAAACCAGACCTGAAAACCCGAGACGTTGCCGCCCTCGCAATCATCGCGCTTTTCGTTGGCGGACTGATTGGCATTTCCTGGTGGGCGCTGGCTGGCATTACGCTGATCGGCGTGACCGGCATCACCTTTGAATTCCTGACCACCGTGATCCGCGAGGAGAACCGGCACAAAAGTTCAGGCACACTCGAGAAAATTCAGAACCTCGTCTGAACATCCAAGCTGGGCATTCAGCCTCGAGCAATCTGCAATTCGTGATCTTCAATTCAGGGTGCGTTCGCCGTAAAATGGGCACGCCTGACCAACCCGGTTCGAGCCTGGGCAACGCACGCTTTTGGCCTGCAACGCCCGGATTTGCGCCTCGTTGAGCGTGTCGCCACAGGCGGGACATTGCTGGGATTTCGCGGCGACCTGATCTCGGGTTGGCACGGCCGGTTCTCGTGTTGGTGCAGCCCGACGTTCCTGGCCTCGGCTCGCGTGAACATCGACGACCTTCTCTCGAGGTTGCGCCTGCCAGGTCTTGCGCGGATCAACCCGCGATGAACCCGCCTGCGTGAAAAGTTGTCGCAAACGCCGAAATTGCCCGATCAACTCGCGCCAGCGCAAGAACGTGCGCCGCGCCGGGGCGTAATACCCGCGCATCCAAAAACCAACCCCAGCCAGGATCGCCAGTGTCAGGATGATCTCGAGCGGCTGCATGGTTTAAGTTTAGTGCAAATTGAATGGTTTGTGGCGGTACAAATCACACTCAAGCAACGACGTGAACCCTGAAGCCTTTAGCGCACGTGATGCACCGTTGTCAGCGCACGTGATTCACCGTTGTCAGCGCACGTAAGATGCGCCATTGATATCGAGGGTCGCCCCGGTCATGTGTGGCACCAACCCTGAGGCCAGGAACGCAACCGTGTGCGCAATGTCTTCGGGCAGAGCCATCTCCCCCATCGGGTTGTCGGACAACAGTTTCTCGAGACCGTATTGTTCGATGGAGTAATCGGCCATGTCGGACTGCACGAATCCTGGGGCAAGCGCGTAAGCAAGCACGCCCGATTTGGCGTAGCTGCGGGCCAGGGATCGGGTCAGGGCGATCACGCCCGCTTTCGAGGCCGAGTACGGCATTCGGGCGGCGGTGCTCCCCATGAAGGCGGCCCGAGACGAGATGTTGATGATGATGCCTTTTGTTTTGCCGGGATTCTGCGGGAATGTTGCAACCGCCTCACGGCACAAATCGGCCACGGCAACCAAATTAACTTGCAGCATTTCCTGCCACGCTCGAGCCCAGGTTTCATCATCACCCTCGAGCGGCGCATCAAAAAGAATGCCGGCGTTGTTGACGAGCACATCGATGCGTCCATGAATGGCGAGCGCATCGCGCCACAGCCCGCGGGCCACTCCGGGTTCGCAAAGGTCTGCCTGCACCAAACTGGCTCGAGGGCCGATCTGATGCGCGAGTGCTTGCGCCTGCTCGAGCGAACGTCCGTAATGCAGGATCACACTCGCGCCCGCCGTAGCCAGAACTTGAGCGCAAGCCGCACCGATCCCTCGAGACGCGCCCGTGACAAGCACGACTTTTTCGGACAGGTCAATCATGGCTCGAGCCTAACAAATCATGCTCACCGCTCGACGCACTCATGAGCCTTGGCTAAGACGCTCCCGGTTGGCCGGTATGAAGCCAAACAAGAAATCGATGTCACTCAGCACATTTTCATTCTCGAGCCCTCCCAAAGCGCAAATGCGGACTTTAATCCTTTGTTATTGAAATGACATCCCCAACACAAGCTTGTGACAGACTTCAAAGATGATCCTCGGGTTGGTTCATTCTCGAGGCGGGAACCTCAGTCGCGCCAAAAGCCCGAGCGGTGCTTTACGTCAGGAAACGGCCAGCAAAACCGCGATCCTGATGCCGAGCGAAGTGGTGATCTTGAGTGCCGAAGAATTTGCCGTGGCCGATGTGCGCGGCAAAAGCGATGTCTTCACCGCGCCCGGATCGCAAGTCCGTGTCGATGCCTTGCGCCTGACCCGAGCGATGATCGCGGCCTCGCTTGCTGCCAGCGCCCAGGCCGGACTTGTCAAACTCGAGGTCAGTCCTGCGCATGGATTGCGCCTGAAACCCGGCAAAACGCTCGAGCATGATTGGCCTGAGGACGCACTCGAGGCATCCTGGCCGCACCTCGTGAACCTCGCCAAACCGCGCCGAGGTCTGGCCGGAATTGAAGCTTGCCTGAACTGTTTGCTGCTCGAACGCAGTAGCCCACCGGAAATGCTCGAGCAGACCGTGCTGGGATTGTTGCAACGCGGCCTGATCCGTGAGAATGCTTGGCCGCGAAACGGTTACGCCCTGATGCCGCAAGCCAAAACCTTGCTAGATGTGCACGCCGTTAAACACCTGATGCTCGAGCCTGCACGGGTTCACACCGGCTTCTGGGCATTGTTTGAGGGCAACTTCGACACGGTATTTGCGCCAAGCCGCTGGCGAGGCTGAAGGGCGAGGGAAAAGGTTAGAGGCTAAAGTAAAACCTTGAGCCGTTTCTTTCGCCTTTTTACCTGCTTTTGACAAACGTGTATTCGGCGGCGCTCGAGCCCCAAAAGACGCGCACGGCTTGCTTGAGATCAAACGATGGTGGCAAACTGACGATGCCCGAACCGCTCGGAAATTTACCGGTCAGCATGGTCATGCCCGCGTCTTTGTCCACCGTGTACTTCTGGCCGCCTTGGACAAACTCGAGGGTTTCGGGCAGGACTGCACCGGGCTCGGCGGCAACCGAAACGAACAGTGGTCTCGAGTGGCTGGCGGCAACCCAGGATTTCAAGAATTGTTGCACTTCCGGGGCGGCCTTCGGATCGGCCTTGCCGAGCAATTCGTAATCGAGCAGCATCAGGCTCGAATCGTCCTCCGCACCAATTTCAGGCCGGTGAAACAAATGCAGGGCTTTCACGCCCTGACCCAACTCGAGTTCTTCCCAGGACAACGAGAACGACTCGAGCGATGGACCGACCGGCACGCCCTCGGGTGCACGCAAATTTAACGCCTCGAGAAATTCGAGTGGCCCAAACCACAGGCCATCCTCGAGCTGAATCGCTTCTTGTAAGGTCACATCGGTTCCATTGACGATGACTTTGTTGCTGCCCGCGAAGACGACGGCGCGATACCCGTCGAAACGCAAGGTCGCGTGATCGCCATCCGCAACGAGCGTGCCACCGTTCGCTTCGGTGATTTCGCTCAGGTTGACGCGCCCATCATTCGCAGATTGCGCGAACGTCAGGCAAGTACAAAGCAGAATCAGTGTCAACCAGTGGCGCATACGTCTATCGTAGAAAAGGCCCAAAGGTCAGAACACCGAAATCGTACACGGCAGCCTCGAGATCGGCTTCATGAATTCTTGAGTTTGCTCACGCAAAAAGAGAATGCCCAAGACCGGTAAACTGGCGTGTGAAACCCGACCCTCGCCTCGAGCTTTTTGACCGTCATCGCACTGTTCGCAAGTACAAAAACGAAGCGCTCAAACCCGGAGACCTCGCGCAAATCCTCTGGGCCGCACAACGCGCCCCGACCGATGCGACCGCACAGATGTACTCGTTCGTCAGGCTGACCGATCCGGTCCTGCGCCGCAACATTGCACAGATCACTGGCAACACACACATCGAAACCGCCAGCGAAGCCTTCATTGTGCTCGCCGACGTGAATCGATTACAACTCCTGCTCGAGCATCGCGGTTACGAATTTGGGGATTGGCCCGCCATTGCCATTCACTTCGGCATCGGCGACGCGGTGCTGGCTGGACAAAACATGCTGATCGCAGCAGAAATGCTCGGCTATGCGGGTTGCTGGATTGGCGGCGTGCTCTCGGCGCTCGAAACCATCGTGGACCGGCTCGAGTTGCCGCAAGGCGTGCTGCCATTTGCCGGTTTGACGATTGGCGTGGCCGACGAAACGCCTGCGCAACGTCCACGCATTCAAGCCGAATTGGTGTTACACGAAAACAAGTACCGTCAGCCCGAAACACACGAACTCGAGACGGCATTAGAGCGCATGGCTCCGATCACGGCGCGGGGCGATTGGGCGCAAACCCTGTCCCGGTATTTCGCCAAAGGCGGCACGATGGAATCACGAGAGGTGCAATTGCGCCGCACACTTGAGCGGCAAGGCTTCTCGCACGTTGGTTCCGACCTTGATGCCTTAATGAACCGAACGCTCGAGGCCGGATACGCAGACCTGCTTGTGCGGCGCAGCGCTACAGGATTTCAAGTCTGGGTCAGCCGCCCCGACCGCGCCCACAGCGGCGAAGGTTCGAGCCCACACGATGCGCTCGAGCAGGCAGTGAAAACCGCCGAAACAGATCAGGGCTGACCTCAACATCCCGTTTTGGACCCAATGCGATCACGGGCACTCGAGCACTTTGACCTGTGCCTGACGTACCTGTGATGGATTTCATTGCAATTTCAGAAAATTTTGTTAGACTGAGTTCAAGAATTTTCAGTCGCGGCACGTTCCAGCCCAAACCCGCTCGAGCCATTGCCATTCCGGGTGCGAACCCTGCCGCAGGAGGCGAACATGATTGCAGATCGTTCCATAAGCACCAATCTCATGGGCAAGTCCAACGTCGGCGGTTCATTCCTGATCGAACAAACCCCGGCCAACGAAACCCACACGCCAGAGGATTTCTCGAGCGATGTGCGCGACATTTACGCCGCCGTCGATGAATTTGTGAAGGCCCGAGTCTTACCGAATGTTGAACACCTCGAGGGCCATCACGACAACGTGATGCTGAAAAAATTGCTGCACGAATGCGGCGAGCAGGGTTTCTTCCAAGTTGAGGTTCCCGAAGCTTACGGCGGCCTCGACATGAGCAAAACCACCGCAACCTACGTCGGTGAGGCGCTGGCGAAAGGTGGTGGTTTCGCCGTGACCTTCGGGGCGCACGCCAGCATCGGTATGTTGCCGCTCGTGTACTTCGGTTCAGATGCCCTCAAAGCCAAATACCTCGAGAAGATGGCGGGCGGCCAGATTATTGGCGCGTACTGCCTTTCAGAACCGGGCTCAGGATCGGACGCGCAGGCCGCGAAAACCCGTGCGGTTCCCAGTGCGGACGGCTCGAGTTACACGATTTCTGGCACGAAAATGTGGATCACGAACGGCGGCATCGCCGACATGTTCACGGTCTTTTGTCAGGTCATCACACCGGAAGGCCCGAAGTTCTCGTGCTTCATGATCGAACGCGATTACCCTGGGGTCAGCCTCGGCAAAGAGGAAGACAAGATGGGCATTCGCCTCTCCAGCACAACGCAAGTGATTCTCGAGGATGTGGTTGTTCCAAGTGAAAACCTGTTGGGCGAGGTCGGTGGCGGCGCGAAGATTGCGTTTAACATCTTGAACATCGGGCGTTACAAATTGGGTTCGGGCGGTGTCGGCGGTGGCAAGGCCGTGCTCGAGGCGAGTGCCAAGTACGCCAAGGAGCGCGTCAGCTTCGGGCTACCGATTGGCAATTTTGGGGCGATCAAAGAGAAATTGGGCGAGATGGCCGCGCAGATTTACGCGGCGGAATCCACCACCTACCGCGTGACCGGCATGATCGACGAAGCGGCAAGCCATGCCACGGACGCTCGAGGCAAGCTCAAAGCGATTGAGACCTTCCGCGTCGAGGCGAGCATCGTCAAAGTCTTCGGCACCGAGGTTTTGGCGTACTGCACCGACGAGGCTGTGCAAGTCTTCGGCGGTTACGGATTTTCGGAAGAATACCCGGTCGCTCGGGCCTACCGTGATGCCCGCATCAACCGAATTTTTGAGGGCACCAACGAAATCAACCGCATGCTCATTCCCGGCGAGTTGCTGAAGATGGGAATGAAGGGCGAATTGCCGCTCTTGAAGGCCGCGCAGAAACTTCAGGCCGAAATCCTCGAACCGAGCTTCGATGGCGACGAGGACGATTCTCCACTTGCCAGTGAGGTCAAAGCGGTCGAGAACCTGAAGAAACTCGCGCTGCAAATTGCGGGTCAGGCGGCCATGAAATACATGCAAAACCTGTCACAACAACAAGAACTGATGATGCGGGTTGCCGACATCATCATCCAGGCGTTTGCCGCCGAAAGCTGTGTCTTGCGCACCCAGAAGGTCATGGCCAGCGGCAAGGACTCGAGCGTTCACGAGGCTGCCACGCGATTGTTTGTCGGACAAGCCGTCGAAATCTGCGCC
Source organism: Deinococcales bacterium (assembly GCA_031418155.1). Taxonomy (GTDB): domain Bacteria; phylum Deinococcota; class Deinococci; order Deinococcales; family JAAFIG01; genus JANOWZ01. The sequence goes on along the minus strand of JANOWZ010000086.1, from coordinate 5,530 downwards.
CGTTCTGGCCGTGAGGCACTGTCCGCATTTCTCGAGGGTGATGACCTGCGCATGAACCTCGCCGCCTTGCGTCGCTTCACCAAGTACGAGCCGCGCAACAACATTGCCTTGCGTCGCGGCATTGCCGAACGGGTGCTCGAGGCGGATGGATACCCGATCAAAGCGTAAAGAGCAAGCGGCGAGTGCAACGTTGAAAGTGGAAAGTTAAGGCTCGAGGTTTTTTCACCCTTGCACTTTCCACTTTCGACTGCCCTTCCCATCCTTTTGCGGCTCGAGCACCTTTCGCGGTACACTCGCCCCGTGCCCGATGACTTACTGCGTCGCTTGGAGGCGTTCAGCCCTTGGGCGCGATCCTTGATTGGTTTTGGCGACGAGTCCTGGCTCGCACCGATGGCTGTAGGCAAATGGTCGGTCGGTGAATGCTTGGCGCATTTGTACCTGTGGGACCGTTTTGCCCTAACCAGTCGCCTGCCGTTGATGACGCAGGATGCCCGTTTGCCACTCGCGCCGAGTGCGCAGGCGATGAACAATTTTGCCGCAAATTACGCCCGAACCAGCGTCACGCAGGCGGTCTTGATCGAGCAGTTCTCGAGCACCCGTTTGGAGTTGGTAAATGCCTTACGTGCTTGGCCGCCCGAACAATGGCAGGTCACGTTTTTGATCGGCAAGGAAATCATGACGCCGCGTGCGTACCTTGAAGAATTCTTGAAACACAACGACCATCATCGGGTGCAGATTGAACGCTTTTGGAAGTCGTTGCTCTCGGGCGTCGATTGAGTACTCGAGGAAATCCTGAATCGCCCTGAGTTGTAGGGTGCGCTCTTGAGCGCACCCTTTGCGCGGCTCAATTCCAATCACGTTCGCAGGAGGTCCATTGATTGCGAATGCGAATCAGAATTTGAAATTCAATCCGAACGCCAACCCGAAATTCAGTTGTTGCACACCGAGCGCCTGTTGCGCGGTCAAGGCCGCATCCAACCCGAAACCTTCGCTGATTTGCCAACCTCCACCCAAGCCAATGTTCAGACCGTTGTCGTACCCCAATCCGCTGCGTGCGGTGAATTCGTTGAAGCCAGCCTCGAGTCCCGCGTGCGCGGCATAGAAAGGCGAGCCACTGAAGATGCCTTCGATTTGCGCATCGGCAAAAACATTCATGGGAATGGTCATGGATTCGGTGTCGATTTGAAAGCGATATGCGCCATTGACGGTGATGACACGGGCAAACGTGAATTGCTGATTCGAGAATGGCACTTCAATCGTGCTGCCGGAGGTGGCTGAAGGGCCGCTGAGCGTGCCACTGTACGCCTCCAATCGGCCCAATCCGACGATGCCAACACCGACCAACGCATCTGTATCCTCGAGTACGACCCCGACATCCAGTGAGAAATCGATGCTTGAACCGCCTTTGTAAAACGGGCTGGCGATGGCGGTCAGGGTGGTGCCCCTGTTGCTGGTGGGGGTTTTTTCCCAGATGATTGCGGTCTCGAGTGTGGCCAGGTTGTAGGTGAATGCGCCTCGAGCCCCAACGATGCCGGTCCATGAAGTTGTCTCAAGCTCGAATGGCATTCCCCAGGTCAGGTCCACCCGAGGTCCAATCGAACCACCCAACGCGATCAGCATGGCGTACTTCCCGTTCGGGTTGAATTAACCTTTGGCGTAATCTCGGGCGTACTCGTCGTTGATGATGACCTCGAGCGGTCCGAGTTGCGTGGCGATGCCCAGGCCAATCGAGAACGTTCCGGCAACAGGTTGCCCTATCGTGTTCTCGTCAAAGTCGTAGACGGACACGCGAAAGCCGCCACTGATGGGTGAACGGAAACTGAGTTGTGTGCCGGGGGCAAGGCTGGGCGGTTCGCTGCTGCCAAAAACGCCTTTTGGCGTGGCGGTGGTTGGGTTGAAAATCAGGGTGGACCAGTGCAGCACTTGATCGAACCCCGCACCGAAGGAACTCGAGCCACCACTGAAGTCTTTGGGGCGGGCAAAAAAGTTGATCAGTCCGAGCGGCATGGGCACGCTCCACTCGAAGGGCGCTTGGTAGAAGTGATACGCCGGGTTGGCCGGCTCAAGCGCTGGACCTGGAACGAGCGCACCACCCATGCCCATTGATCGAACGCTTTGCGCGTGGGCACTGGAGGCGAGGGCGAGTGTGGTTGCAGCGAGAATGAAAATTTTGTCGAACTTCACAAGCAGCGACTGTATCAGTTTTGGAGTGCTCGAGCGGGTCAGATTGCGCTCGGGCCTGACTCATGAAGACCTGGCTGGGCATTTACAGTGATTCATGGGTGCAGCCGCAGATTGGGACTTGCAGACTCGACCCATGACCGACCTTGACCAGCAACGACCGTCCTCGAGCCTCGGGCATTTCAAACAGTGGTCAGAACAAGAACGTGTCGGCAAGCAAGGTGATCAATGCTGCCAGTCCCGCAATTCGAGCCACAACATTCGCGGTCACAGATCGGGCCGTGAAGAATCCCAACGTACCTGAAACCGCGGCGAACACGCAAACGCCATTCAACGAATCCGCCCAGGACACACGAAAAATCGGATGATCCACATTTAAAAATTGGGTGCTGCCATTGAACTCAATGCTCCAATTCCAAATCATTGAGGCCGAACTTGCCGCCAACCAAACCGAAACTCGAGCCGCAAAGGGAAGTTCGAGCATGAACGGTTTGAGCAACATCACACTGATTGCACCGATCAGGATGGACCACAAAGCAATGTATGGCGTCAGGTAAAAGATTGGCGTGGTCATAAATGCGATCATTCGTTTTGCACCTCGATCATCAACCGTCCTCGAGTCGCTGGTAAAACGAACACACCAGGTTCGAGACTTTCTAATTCTGGGCCTTTAAAAATCTTGGCTCGAGTCGCAGCGGAAATTCGCAAAACTTCGCCCGCGAAACTGCTGGCCTCTTCGAGTACATCGCCGTCCAAGGCTTTGCGTTGCGGGATGTAATGCAAGAGCGTCACGATGCGTTTGCCATTTTTTGTTCGGGGTACGCACAGAATGCTTCGCGCCAAACCGTGACCGATTTCTGGTGCGCCAATCAAGTTGTGAATGCAACGCTCGAGCACGTCGCGCACGAAACTCGAGCCACTTTGACGGTACGCTCCAAAGATTGGATCGGCGAAGATCACGAAGTTTTTTCCGGCAATCACGGCTGGGTAGTTGCAAGCACTTTTCATTGGTGGTGCTTGCAAGTGCGACATGTAATGCACGTCGGTTCGCTCGAAGTATGGCAGCACACGGTCAATCAAAACCCGAGAACCGTCCTCGCACTCGAGCTTCAATCCGGGTTCGTAAAAGACACGATCTGAGCCACGCACCTCCGGCCAGAATTCTGATGTGGTTCGCCAGTACGTCGGTTGCATCTCGAGTGCGCCAACATATTTGACCGGCAGAAAATCGAGCGCCCAATCGCCGTGTTCATTCATGCCGCCACGATTTGAGATGACGAGTCTTCCACCGTTCGCGTAGTACGTCTCGAGTTTTTTGCGCAGGGTTTTCGTCACAACCGTCGTATCGGCAAGGATCACCAACTTAAACTGCTCGAGGTCGCTGGCATCGTCGAGCACGGCCGGGTTGTAGTGCATTTCCTCGAGTGCCATGACCGCACCCTCTTCGATTTTTCCTGATGTTCCCGCGCCCACCGTGGCGTGTGATGCCAGCATCAGGCCCACATCAAAAGCGTCACTCGAGCCTTCGTAAAATGGTTCGGCAGCTTCGCATTGCCCGTAAACACTGCCGATCAAATCGTAAGCCGCCTTGTCCAATTGACCTCGTGGCGGCAATTGATCGCCCACCGAATTTGCGCCACCGTGCGCCTGGGTGCGGAAGCATTCGTACTCGAGTGCCGCCTGAGGTTTGATGCCGCCAAAATCGCCCCACATGCGTTGGAACCGTCCAGTCATGCCGAGCCATTCTTGATCAAATCCGGCAACGTGACGCGCAAATCTTGGGAAATGATGGTAGCCCCAAAATCCCGAAGGCAGCGACTCGATCTCCCAATGCGTTTGCACGCTATTGATGCCGCGCAAGCCATGCCGTGAATCGACACTCAGCGTGTGCGCACTGTTGTAAAAGACTCGGGCCTGCGGGTGCGACTCGAGGATGATCGGTGTCATGGTTTCGGCGAATAATTTTTTACTCAGGCCATTCCAGCGTTGTTGATGCTCGAGCGTGAATTCCGCGATGCCATGCTCGCGGCGAAGCTCGAGGGCATGTGCTTCAAATCCAGCGTTCGGGTGTGAAAACACGATGTCAAAAAAGATTTCCTCCACCGGATACCGATTCAAAATCTCGCGCAATTCACGGCGCATGTGCTCGAGGTATTCCGGGTGCAAATACGACATGAACCACCATGCGCCAGGGTGATCTCCGGCCCGAGGCGCGTGACCATCGCGCATGAGTTGCCGCCATTCCGGGTGCAAATGCGCGAGGCGTTCCTCCCAACCGACCGTGTAATAAATTGGTGCGGCAATCCCTCGAGCGTTCAGCGCAGCGATCTGCTCGCCGAGCAAATCCCGAGATCCCAATTGTGGGTGCGCCTGCCCAATCGCGGTCGGGTAGTAACTCAGGCCGTGATGACACTTGGCAAAGACGGTCACGCTGTTGACATGCGCTCGAACCATGGTCTCGGCGAAAGCTTCGGCATCCCATTGCGCGAAGGCATCGGGAATATGTGGCGAGGTGTGAAAATCGAGATGAACTTGACGGCTGCGCAACGGATGGTGTCGCATGTGTCTCCCTGAATGCGTTAAGGCTCGAGCTGTGATTTCGGGCCATCATAACGGTCAGGGTTAAATTTTTTCAGCGACCCATTCGCACGATTCGCATGTTTAGACGGCGCACACCCCATTGTATTGCGTGCCGTTTTGCCGGAAGCCAAACATCAATCATGCCGGTTTTGCGTGCGTGCATCGTGTCCTCAACCACGAACAGCGTGTCTTTGAGCATCGCATTGTACTTGCCGCGCCCGCGTCCGCCCATCCAGGAACCACCATCTTCAAGCCGCACCCTCGAGCCGTAAGGAATGCGCCTGAGCAAATCCCGTGACAACGCAATGATGCCGTAATGGGTTCGGGCTCCGGTTGAGGTTGTCCACGGGCTCGAGTCGGTTTGGTCGGCGCTGGAATTATACGCGGTGGATCGCACCGTCAGGCTCGGCAGTGATCTTGTTTTGCGCTCGAGTGTTGGCTTCACCGGCAGTGTTTTGATTTTGCTGTTCGCCCGTATTTTTCGAGGCATGATTTGCTTTTTTTCGGGCACAGTTTTTGCCGCTCGAACCGCATCCAGTTTTAACGGGTACGCCGTTTGATTTGTAGTCAATCTCAAAACCGGCGGTGCGAATGGAAAACCGTCAAGCTCGAGCCCGGTCGGATTCACCTGCGCATTTGCGGACGCTGTTGGTTGCGCAACCGTGGGTGTCTGTGCGAACGTCGCCGAAACAATCATGGCCGCAAGCAACAACAAAGCCCGAGCGTAAAATGCCGCTTTCAGGTGAATCACCTCACTTTGGTTTGATGT
>JANOWZ010000085.1:0-5732 GCA_031418155.1 Deinococcales bacterium | reverse complement strand
GACCAGGTGTTGCAGCGTGATGTCAGCTTGATGGCGCAGACGTTGGCTGCCAAAGCAGGTTCAAGCGCCGAGTTTCTCGAGGTGAACGGTGGAAGGCTGGCGTTGCGTCAAGTGCTCGAGCGGCAAGCGCCGAGTTGGGCGCGATTCATTGACATCATCTGGTAGTGCGGCCTTGAGCATTCAGTCCGCTTTGAGCATCAGGTGTGCGGACATCCCTGGCTCGAGGTTCTTGAGGATCATGAGGCCCGCCCGAATCTCGAGAATGCTGCCCATTTTCTGGTTTGAAATCGGTCTGAATTTCGTGGTCAAACACGACTTGCGAAATCAATCTGACCACCTTGCACTAAAAAAATACCTCGCTGGTTCTGAGCATCGTGGCCTTGATGTGCTCTTGACAGGCATCATGGCATCGTGAAATGCTGGCGAAAATCTTGTTATACGAATAACTTATACGAACAGACTCTTCGGCACGCCTGCTGAACGAGAAAAGGGGACCGTCATGACAGGCAATCCCAAACAGGCTGACATCGCCCGCCTCGCGGGTGTTTCGCAGCCGATGGTCTCCTACGTCCTCAACGGGCGAGCCAACTTCAGCATTCCCGCCGACACGCGCCAGCGCATCCTCGAGGCTGCAACCCAACTCGGTTACGAGCCGGACCAGCTTGCACGCAGCCTGCGAACCCGCAAAACGCGCACGCTCGCCTGCGTCATCCCCGACATCGCCAACCCCTTCTACCCGATGTTCGAGCGCGGCGTTCAGGACGTGGCCGAAAGCCAGGGTTACGACCTGATGGTCTACAACACCGACGGCGACGAGGCCAAGGAGCGCCGCTGCCTGAAGGCGCTGATTCAACGGCGCGTGGACGGTGTGGTCGGCGTGTTTTTTCACCTGCGTGCCCGTGACCTCGAGCCGCTCTTGACGCGCGGCGTGCCGGTGGTCCGGCTCGAGGCCACGCCTAAGCAACTTGGTTCGTTACCGCTCGACAGTATTTTTGTGGACAACGCGGCGGCGGCTCGGGCGGCGGTCAGCTACCTGCTCGAACGTGGACACCGCCAGATCGGGATGATCGCCGGGAGCGGTGGCCCGCAGGAGAGTCGCCGTTCCGGTTACCAGCAGGCCCTCGCTGCACATGGTGTGCCAATTGACGGGCGGCTGATCGTTCCGTGCGCCCTCAGCGTCGAGGGCGGCCACATCGCCACCCGCGAAGTTCTCAGGCTCGTCCCGCGACCGACCGCCCTGTTCGCCGTCAACGACATCGTGGCGCTCGGTGTCATGGAGGCCCTTCGCTTCATGGGTTTGCGCGTGCCGGACGATGTGGCGGTCATGGGGTTCGACGACATCTCGATGGCACGGCTGGTCAGTCCGGCGCTCAGCACCGTCTCTCAGTTTCAAGAGCACCTCGGGCGTCGTGCGACTGAGATGCTGTTCGAACGGCTCGGGTCCGACGCCCCGATCCCCGGACGGCTTGTTCAGATGCCGTATGAACTGGTCATTCGAGGGTCCACATGAGCTTCCAGACGGGCCACCCAGCACAACCTCACGCCGAATGCGATGTCGGTCATTTACACCTGGCGAGACCACCGTGAACATCTTCCGAAGCCTCGTGATCTCAAACCCTGAAGCACCCGCCGACGGCGGTGAAAGGACAAGAACATGAACAAGCAAAACAGGTGGATAGTTGCTCTGGTGCTCGCCGCAGGGATCGGCTCGGCGTTGAACCCACTGATGGCGCAGTCGGGTAAGGCAGAAGTAACGATGTGGATCGATCAGAACGGTGACCCAGCGTGCCAAACAAAAAACCTTGTCGATGCCTTCAACCGCGAGGGTAAGTTGGCAACCATCAAGGCATCGATCCGCAAAAACAGTTGGGACGCGACAAAGATTGCCCTTGCGGCTGGAGCTGGTCCTGACATCGTGACCACGCCAGGTCCGGGTTTCCTCGGCGAGGTCGCCAAGGCGGGGCAGCTCTTGCCACTCGATGAGTACGGCTGGACGAAGGCGCTCGCCCCGTGGGCGCTCAGCCTGGGCAACTTTGATGGCAAACTCTACGGGCTGCCGAACGAAGTCGAAACGCTCGTGTTGTACTACAACAAAACGCTGTTTGCAAAGCGGGGCTGGAAGGCTCCGCGCACCATGGACGAACTCGTGAGCCTCGCGGCCACGATCAAGGCGGCGGGGCTGATCCCGTTCGCGCACGCCAACGCCGAATGGAAACCGGCCAATGAATGGTTCGTCGGTGAATTCCTCAACCATGGCGCGGGCTCTCAGGCCGTCTACGAGGCGCTCACCGGCAAACGCCGCTGGGACGATCCGGCCTTTGTGAAGGCCATCGAAACGCTCGATAAACTCCAGAAGGATGGCACCTTCATGGGCGGACTCGACCGTTACTACACGTCCACCTTCGTCCAGGCCATCACCGCCCTTGGTGACGGCAAAGCCGCGATGAAAATCGAGGGCACCTGGGTCGTCGGCGACCTCGTGAAGTCCTTCGGCGCGAAGGCCAAGAACACCAATGATTGGGACTGGGTTCCGATGCCCGCGTCCGACGGCAAGGCTTCATTCAACATCGGCATCGGCTCGACGGCCTCGATCAACAAGAACACCAAAAACCCCGCTGCCGCCGCCGAGGTCCTGAACTACATGTTCCAGCCAAAGGTGCAAGCCCGGATGCTGAACGAATGCGGCACGGTGCCCGGCCCGATCAGCCTACCGAAAACCGGGCTCGGCAAGGTCGATAAACGCCTTCAGGCGATCCTCGCCCAGCTTGACAAGGCGGCACGTGCAAACAGCTACGGCTACACAACCTGGACGTTCTTCCCGCCGAAGACCGAACAGGTTCTCATCAAGGAGATCGAGAAGGTCTGGAACGGCTCGATGACCGCCAAGGAGTACCTCGGCGAGATTCAAAAGCAATTCGATCTCGACACCAAGGCTGGGTCGGGCCTGCCGATCCCCAAGCGTTAAGGCACGATGATGCAGCTCTCGAGTCCCACCGCCGCCACGCCCAAACACCGTCGGTTCTTGACGCGACGCACCATCGTGCCGTGGCTGTTCATCCTGCCGGTGTTGACGCTGCACCTCGCCGTTGTGGCCGGGCCAGCGGTCAGTGCCTTTTATTATTCTCTGACCGAATGGAATGGCCTCGGCCCGGCACGGTTCATCGGACTCGAGAACTTCGCTCACATCCTGGCCGACCGGCAGTACGCGACGGCGCTGGGTAATAACCTGCGCTGGATGGTGTTCTTCATGACCGTGCCGTTCGCGCTGGCCCTGGTCAGCGCGGCGGCCTTGGCCCCCGTAAAACGCGGCGCGATGTTCCTTCGCACGGCCCTGTTCTTGCCTTACGTGCTGCCCAGCGTGGTGATCGCCAACATCTGGCGCTACCTGCTCGCGCCCGATGCGGGCATCCCTGCCGCGCTGCGTGGCCTGGGATTACCGGGTTTCGACGTGGCCCTGCTCGGCCAGTCGAGCACGGCACTCTGGTGTGCGGCCTTTGTGGACAACTGGCACTTCTGGGGCTTTTTGATGGTGCTTTTTCTGACCGCCATGCAGGGTGTGCCGAGTGAACTTTACGAGGCCGTGCGGCTGGATGGGGCCACCCGCGCCCAGGAATTCTGGTACGTGACGATTCCCGGCATCATGCCCACGCTCGTGTTCATGCTCGTCATTACGGCCTCTTGGTCTGTCCTGACGTTCGACTACATCTGGCTGTTGACGCAGGGTGGCCCTGCCGGGTCCTCGGAGGTGCTCTCGACGCTCGTGTTCGATTCTTTCAACCACTTCGAGGCGGGGTACGCCGCAGCCCTGGGCCTCTCGATGAGCCTGTTGGCGCTCTTGATCCTTTCGATGTTTGCGGTGCTGCGCCGCCGGGGCTGGGAACTGTGAGCCCGACTCCGTCCGTCCCGCCAAATTCCATGAGACCGGAAACCTTGGGGCGCAGACGAAAAAATCGTTGGCAACTCGCGCCAAATTACGCCGTCCTCGTGCTCTTGACCGTGACAGCGCTCGGTCCAGTGCTTGTTCTGGCCTTCAACTCGCTCAAGTCGGAGGCGGACATCGGACGCAACCCGCTCGGCCCACCTGCCACGTTCTTGTGGCAAAACTACGTTCGCGCCTGGGAGATCGGCGGTTTCGCCACCACGAGTCTCAACAGCCTGTTCTTGGTGATCGGCACGGTTTTGCTCGTTCTGCTGCTGACAGGTCCGGCGGCCTACAGCATCGCCAAATTGCAGCCGCCAGGTGTGGTGGGACTGATCGCCTACTTTTTCGTGGCCTCGACCCTGCCATTGTTCTTGTTTCTGGTTCCGCTTTTCTACCTGTGGATCAAGCTGGGGCTGTACAACAACCTCTTCGGCCTGGTGTTGCTCTATACCGCCTTCAACTCGCCGTTCGCCATTTTCCTGCTGCGCTCCTACCTGATCGGGCTGCCGAAGAGCCTCGAGGACGCGGCCCAGGTGGATGGTGCGAACGACTTTCAGGTCTTCACCCGTGTGATCGTGCCGCTCGCCTGGCCCGCCTTCTTGACCGTTGGCCTGGTCGTGGCGCTCAACGTCTGGAACGAGTACCTGCTGGCGACCGTGTTCCTCAGCGATCAGGAAAAATTTACCGTTGTGACCAGCTACCAGAACTTCTCAACCCGCTTCAGTCAGGACTGGAGCCTGACCAGCGCCGCCGCGATGATGATGGTGCTGCCGATCTTGGCGACCTTTTTTGCCCTTCAGCGTCAATTTATTGAGGGGCTGACGCAGGGCAGTGTCAAAGGTTGAACCACCCGAACCCCAACCCGATTTTTCGATCAACCGAGCCCAGGCAAGAACCCCAACAGGAGGACATCGACCATGATCAGCCAGCCCGAAGCCAGCACCTCCCAGCACCTCCCAGCCGATTACCTCGAGCGCGTCTACGCGGGTGTGCTCGGCAAGCTGATCGGTGTCTACCTGGGCCGACCCTTCGAGGGCTGGACGCACGCCCGCATCCTTGAGGAACTCGGCGAGGTCAACTACTACGTCCACGAGCGGCGCGGTGCTCCCCTGGTCGTGACCGACGACGACATCACCGGCACCTTCACCTTCCTGCGGGCGCTCGAGGACCACGGCCACCCGCGCGACCTGAGCGCGAAACAAATCGGCCAGAGTTGGCTGAACTACACCATCGAGGGCAAGAGCATCTTCTGGTGGGGCGGCCTGGGGAACTCGAGCGAGCACACCGCCTACCTGCGCCTGAAATCCGGCGTGGACGCGCCCGAGAGCGGTTCACAGAGGCTCAACGGTAAAGTCATCTCCGAGCAAATCGGGGCGCAGATCTTCATCGACGGCTGGGGCATGGTCGCCCCCGGCGACCCGAAGCTCGCCGCCAGCCTCGCCGCCGCAGCGGGCAGCGTCAGTCACGACGGCGAGGCCGTCTACGCCGCGCAGGTGCTGGCGGTGATGGTCTCGCTCGCCTTCAACGAACCTCGGCTGGACGCGCTGCTCGATGCGGCGCTCTCATACATTCCATCCGAGAGCGTGATCGCGGGCGTGATCCGCGACGTGCGCGATTGGCACCGCCAGGAACCCGACTGGCATGGCTGTCTGGCCCGCGTTCAGGACAAGTACGGGTACGACAAGTATGGCGGCCCGTGCCACGTCGTGCCGAACCACGCGCTGGTGATCCTCGGATTGCTTTACGGCGAGGACGACTTTCAAAAGTCCTTGATGATCACCAACACCTGTGGCTGGGACACGGACTGCAA
>JANOWZ010000084.1:0-3974 GCA_031418155.1 Deinococcales bacterium | reverse complement strand
CTCGAATTTGGTTCGTAAAACCTTGTCGTTCAGTAAGCGGGTTGATCGGCATGAGATGCGAATTCGTGGGTTCGTGGATGTGTACAATGCGCCGTTAGAGGCTCGAGTTAGGATCAGTCAACAATAGGACACTACCGGATTATAAACAGATTTGGTTAAGAACGTAATACACCCTCTATAGTATGCTGATCCTTGTGGTTACAGACCACACCCACAGGATTAGAAAGGGACAAACATGATACAGGCCGACCTCGAACGAAACAAAGCCGTGGTGCTCGATTTCTACGACCGATTCTTCAACAAGGGTGACGCTGATGCATTGGATCAACTGCTGGTAGAAAACTACATTCAGCACAACCCCGGTGCGCCCGATGGCCGTGATGCGATCAAGCCTTTTGTCGCGCAAGGACCATTTCCTGCCGAAGTCAAGCGCGTTATCGCAGAGGGTGATCTGGTGGTTGCCCATGTTTACTACCCAATCTTGAACATGGCAGCGGTGGACATCTTCCGTCTGCAAGATGGGTTGATTGTTGAGCACTGGGATGTGCAGCAAAAGGTGCCTGAACAATCAGCCAATGCCAACACCATGTTTTAAGCACGTACAGGGATATGGCACACGAAACTGAGCAGACCTCTCCCCATTTGGCAGGTTGGCGCAATCAAAAGCCCGACCTGCCAAAATGCGCTACGACAACACGACCAACCTAGATCAACACTTGTGCTCGAGGCACTGCTCGGACGAGGACCGGCCCAGGCGCAGATGCAAAACGGTTCACAAACCCTGGATTCGCTCGAAGCTTTCGCCGGGTTCGCCAGCGCCACACCGCAATTTGTCGATGCCAGCCTGCTCGAGAACATCGCGCTGCATCGGGCTGGCACCTGGGACCACGCGGCGGGCCTCGCGGTTCTGGATGGGGACTCGAGCATTCACAAGGATGTAGTGTTGACCAACAACACGGGTTTGAGTGGCGATCTCGGGCAGATGGTGTGAAAGTTGCCAGCGTTTCAGGTCGAAACTTCGAGGGTCCCGCTTCACCAGATCGAGGTAGAACAGGGCAGTATCGTCACCAGGTTTGTATTCCTCGGTGAAGCAGTGGTGGCCGAATGTCACCCAGACGGTGTATTTGGGGTTAAGGTAGCGAAGCCTTAAATTGCGGCAAAATAGGCAACAAGTTCGTACAACAGCCATACTGCGAAGTGGTGATGACTATTTTTCATCTAATCAGTCTCGAAATGGCTTGTTTTCCCGCCAATTTCGCGGCCAGACACCCAAAGCGAAATTGGGATCTTACAACTGGACAGGATTTGAAATTGTCGTTTCAATGATCAAAAACATGTGTGGAACAGCTTGAACTCACTACTTTGCCGAAATAATGACCTTCGCTACCCTAACCCCCCACTGAACCGAATGGCATCTCAAACAGGCAATTGAGGCAGTTCTATCGACGCATTGAGTTTGGCACGAACCGTTTGCCAGTCAGGAAAGCACCTTGAGAGCAGCGCGTAAAACTGCCGTTTGTGGTGCAGGTGAACGGTGTGGATCAATTCGTGCGTGATCACGTAATCGATGCACTCTTTGGGCGCACCGATCAGAAACGGGTTCAAGTAGATCGTGCCGTCTGCGGTGCAACTGCCCCAACGTTTTTCCATGCGCTTGACCTTGAAATCGCCGGGATGGGTGACACCAAACGGTGAGACACGCTCGAGACAGGCGGCAATGCGTTCACTGAAAATGGCCTCGGCACGTGACCGGAACCATCGCTCGAGCAGTGCCTGAACCCGTGCCGGTTCGGTGGCGGTGACGTTGAGGAAGCCTCGAGCGAGTTTGACCTGTTCGGGTTTGCCAAGGGTCACGCTGAGCCGGTATTGCTTGCCCAAGTAACGGTGCGATTCACCAGAGACGTACTTGCGTGCGGGTTGTGGTGGTGGGTAGCTGGCAAATTCGCGTTGCTGCCGGAGAATCCATCCGGCACGTTTGAGCACTCTGGCCTGGACGGTGGTGATGGCCGCGTCCTCTGGGGCGATCACGCGCACTTGCCCGTCCGGGTGAACTTCGATGCCTAAGGTTCTGCGTTCACGGTGCTCGAGGCGGTAGTGAATCGTGGTTGTGCCGTATTGAACGGCTTGGGTCAGTTCAGGCATGGTTGTTGTGGCGGGGTCACGCATGGTATTCGTGGCGGGGTTACGCATGGTCGTCTTGGCGGGGTCACGCATGATCTCGGTGTCTGGCAATGTTGAGGATTTTCTCGAACAGGTCATCGCGCAACGAATGCGGCACGCGCAGATTCTGCGCCTTCTCGAGAGCATACAGGCAATCGTCCATGTCGTCCTTCATTCGGTTTTGCACCGACTGGTTGGTGCCCCAATCGCGGATGCGGTGGCGTTTGATGGCCGCGTCAAACTCGAGTGCGGCCTTGACCAGTGCGTGTTGCACGTCAGGGCGGTCCTTGAAAGTCGTGCCGAGCAATTCGGTGTTCAGGTTGTAATACGCTGCCGCGTCTGCATTGCCGTGAAGCTGTTCGGGTTGGTCCGATTCGCCTCGGGTTCGCATTTTCTCGAGCAGGTTTTCTTGAACTTTCAAAAACTCGAGGTCTGACAGGCGTTGCGCCCGGTAAGCGTCGATGGCGTCCTGCACCAATTGCGAGAGGCGTTTGTAAAACACTGGGTCTTCCTCGAGCTTCTCGGTGATCGCCCGTTTGATGCGGCTGGCGATGGCATCCGCTCGGGCGGCAGGGCTGCCCACCGGTTCGAGTTCATGGTCCAGTGCCTCACGGTCAAAGATCGAAATGGGTTCGATCAGGGTGACGACCTCATCGGCTCCGACGTGTTCGTGAATCAATTGCCGGATCTGTTTTTCGTAAACGCTGTAATCGATGCTTTCGGCGTAACGGAACATCACGGCTTTGCGCAAACCCAGAAAGTATTTCAGGTCATTGAGGTAGCGTTTGCGCACATCGTCGGGCGTTTTATCCAAGAACTTCGGGTTGGACAGGGCCAGTTTGAGTGTCTTGACGAAACTCGAGAGCGCGTCATAGAACGCATCGCGCCGGTCTTGGGGGTAGAGCCATTCCTGCATCGCATCTGAATCCTGTTGGTTTTGCACGCCTTTGAAGACATCCCAGACGTGCGTGTGACGCACCGGCAGCAAACCGATCTCGACGCTGACATCCTCGAGCGCATCGCGCACGTCCTCGATGTCGAAGCCTTCGGCCTCGAGCGCGGCGTACATGTCCATCGCTTCGGTCAGGTTGCCGAAGATGCCTCGGTAATCGAGGATCAGGCCGTAATCTTTGCCCTCGAAGACCCGGTTGACGCGGGCAATCGCCTGCAAGATGCTGTGGTCTTTGAGTTTCTTGTCCAGGTACAGCACCGCATTTCTGGGCGCGTCAAAGCCGGTCAGAAGCTTGTCCACGACGATCAGCAATTGCGGTTCGCCGTCACTCTTGAATTTGCTGATCAGCGTCTTCTGGTAGTTTTCGGCTGAACCATAATTGGCCATCATGTCTTTCCAGAAGGCTTGGACCTCTGGAATGTCCGCCTCGTCTGCGCTGTCATGGTCCTCGCGGGTGTCCGGCGCGGAGATCAGCACCTCAACGCTGACATCGCCCCGCTTGTTAAAAATTTTGCGGTATCGAATCGCATCGAGTTTGCTCGAGACGGCAAACTGCCCTTTCAAACCGGTGCGTTCCTCGGATGCGGTGAAGCTCTTGAAATGCATACCGATGTCAAACGCGATCTCTTGCAGGCGTGCGTTCGCCTCGAGCACCGTTTCGGCACTTCTGAACTTGCGTTTCAAATCCGATTTTTGCAACGGGGTCAAGGCTCGAGTCACCCGGTCAAACCACTTGTCAAGCGGTTCTTGCGCCCCACGCAGCGCAGAATCACGCCCCTCGTACTTGAGTGGCACCACCGCACCATCTTCGACGGCGCGTTTCATCGTGTACTTGTGGATGAAACCACCGAATTTGTCCGCC
>JANOWZ010000083.1:0-1966 GCA_031418155.1 Deinococcales bacterium | reverse complement strand
GTTCAATCGCAAGCGTTGCAGCAGGTTGTGCGTCTCGAGTTCCATTTTGCGGCGGTCCACAAAGAAGCCTTTGGTCGCCTCGTTGCCGAGAAAAATATTGTGCGTCACGTCGCGCCCATCGACGAGTGCCAGGTTTTGATGCACGACCGCGATTCCAGCTTTGATCGCATCTCGAGGTGTTTTGAAATGCACCGTTTCGCCGTTGATTCGCATTTCGCCATCGTCGGGTTGGTAAACGCCGCAGAGGATTTTCATCAGCGTGCTTTTGCCCGCGCCGTTGTCGCCAACCAAGGCGACGGTCTCCCCCGGCTGGATTTGGAAATCCACGCCTTGCAGGGCGGTGACATGCCCGAAGGTTTTTTGAATGCCGGTGGCGGAAAGCAATGCGGACATGTTGCAACCTCGAGAAGAATGGCTTTGAGAAAGGAGCGAAATAATGGTAATCTAATCGATTAGATGAACTCTAAACTCAATATGGGAGGAGGGTTCTACACCCTCGAGTATCCAGATGATCGTGCCGCGAAGATTGGCTTGCAGCACACTGTCTAAACGATTAGATGAGACTCTAAGCCGCATTTCGCCAACTGTCAAGACTTGTGAACTTATGCCAACGGTGGCAAGCGGTCTGCTTCGTTCTCGAGATCACCGGACCAGATCGCCCGCATTTCTGGCGAGACTGTCAGCAAATTCTCGAGCGTTCCAGTGTGCGTGATTCGACCATGTTCGAGCAGCACAATTCGATCCGCCCGTTCGAGCGCGGTACGGCGGTGCGAGACGACCAAACAGGTTGTTCCCGGCTCGGATTCGTGGAAAGTGAACACACTGCCATCGCTGGGAAGATGGTTTAAGATTTCAGCAAATTCGTGGCAAACACCGCCAGAACCCCAGGCAAGAAATTGTACGTGCCGTGCGCCAAAATACTGAATCCCAACCCGCGCCGCGTCGCAATCCACCATAACCAAATGCCCAGCCCAAGCTGCGGCAACGGCAAGTGAAATCCAGCCGAACCAATACCGTGTGCTAACGAAAATAAGACCGCCGCAACCACACCAAGCACCCAAGCCTGAGGCAAATTCGCCCGCTCGAGTGATGGGCGTTTGCGGGCCGAAAGCCACAGCACAAACATTGGTAGGCCACGAAAAACGAGTTCTTCACCAAGCGGAAACATCACGGCAATGCCCAGCAATGCCAACCACGGGCTCGAGGCGAGAAACTCGAACAGTGGAGATTGATCCGAAGAATTCTTAATCAGCTTTCTCGCTTCATCTATCGCTGCTTTTTGGTCTTTTTCAACTTGTTTCAACCAACGATCACGTTCCGCTTTTGTGGCTTTTGGGCCAGGATCAGTTTGCAAATCCGTCTCGAGCTTATCGCTTGGTTTCGCTCCCAAACCCTCGAGTTTCAAATCGTTCGCGGCTTCGGGATCGCCGCCCGCAAGTTCAAAAATGGCGCTCGTATTCGCCTGACTCGGCAACAACCAAGTCTGATGCGTGGCGAACAAAATCCCACCCAAAATCGCGTTCAGCACCAAAGCCAATAACGCCTCGAGCATGGTTTTGCGCACGCGCACGAATGTCGTCATGGCTCGAGTGTAACCAAAGCCATCAAACCTGTCTGTGCAGGAAAACATGAAGTTGCTGCATCAAATGCTCGAGTTTCACCCGACCGGCAATGGTGGCCCCAACAATTCCATGCCGTGCGCCCGCCACAACGCCGGATCTTGCGGCGGCATCGCGTTCGCTTTCGTGACTTCGAGAAAGAACGCCTCCATCTGACCTGCCGGGGCGAACGAGACCAGAATCCTGCCGCGCCCTTCGCCGACGAACGCCCAAACGTGCGGCACTTTGCGCGGCGCGAAAATAGAATCGCCCGGTTGCAATCGCCTGCGTTCCTCACCGACCTCAATCAGGAATTCACCCTCGAGCACGTAAAACCATTCGTCCTGATCGTGATGCAAATGCCGGGC
>JANOWZ010000082.1:0-6536 GCA_031418155.1 Deinococcales bacterium | reverse complement strand
ATTTATTGCTGGGCGCTCGAGCTTCCCGTCAAACTGATTGATGGTGGCGTTTCAGTCCTCTATCGCTCGAGGAATTTATTGCTGGGACACCTTGGAGATATGCTGCGGTTCCGCCAAAACTTGTTTCAGTCCTCTATCGCTCGAGGAATTTATTGCTGGGATAGATGCCTTTCTGCACTGCGATTTGTTTCCCTCGTTTCAGTCCTCTATCGCTCGAGGAATTTATTGCTGGAGCCACCACAACGGCATTTTCGCACTTCTATCTAAATTGTCAAGGAGCACGATTCGCGTTTGTGACGCGCAATCATCATACTTCTCCTGGCGTTCCGCAAATCGATATTCTTCTCAAAACAGCCTTGATTTGCGGACGATCCAAGCCTTCAGGCGCACACGGTCAGAATCGCCCTTGGGCCGAGCAAGCGAAACCTCGAGCGTTTGCACGTTTTATGCGTGCTGCTCGAGGTCGCAAATCGGTTGGGTTTTCTGGGCGCGAAGCGATTTTCGGATTTTAGAAGACATCACCACAAAAGTTGCGCAATTCGCAGTCCACGCATTTGGCCACCTGCGGGGTCGGGTCCGGGCAGCGTTCGGCCGTCACAAAATCGTTGATTTCTTGGATGGCGTTCAGGGTGCGTTTGCGCAGGCGTTTGTCGAACTCGATCACATAGGTTTCTCGAGTCTTGGTGCTGTGCCAGTAGCCGCGTGGGCTTTGCTTGCCGAGGACGTTTTCGATCAGCAGTCCGTAGGCGCAGACTTGCAGTTCGTGACCGGCGTCCGGTGGTCGGGTTGAGTCTTTGAATTCGATTGGGTGCGCCTCGTCCCCGAGCGTGACGATCAGGTCGGCGATGCCGGTCAGTTGCAGGCTTTCGCTGGTGAGGCGCACGTCGAAGGCACGTTCGCCCTCGTGCAATCCGTAGCGTTGCAGGCTGCGTTGCTTCTCGAGCGCGGTTTCTTTTTCGTGCGCCTCGCGTCCGTAGGTCATGCGTCGGGTTTCGCGGCGTCTGACTGGCGTGCAGCGGGCGTAGAACACGACCCGAGGGCAGTAGGTGTATTGGCGTAATTCGGCGGGGTTAACCACGGTTCTCCTTCGTCCAGGAGTTGTCAAAATTGGCTTGCTCAAGTTGAATCACAGTCACAGCCCCGTAGTGGTTGCCAATGGTTTTGCCAAGGCGCATCTCGAGTTCTTCGCGGCTGGCTTTGGTCAGCCGTCCGCTGAAGGCGCTGAATTGAATCCGATCCAACCCGTAGTCTTTGCACGCCTCGGATATCTTGGTGCGTGTTTTGTCGTCGCTGATGTCGTACAAAACCAGCACGGGTTTGCCGGGTTTTTTCGAGTCTTGAATCAGCATGATTACCAACTCGCGGTGAAAACGGGGTATTCGCCCTCGTCGCGCAGGAACGTGGCGAGCGTGCGGGCTTGGGCGACCATGATGCTTTTGATGCGGAAGCGTTTGCCCCGGTGCGCGTCACGGGCGTCCAATCGGGCGAGGACGGCCTCTGCGATGCGTTTGCGGGTTGAGGGCTCGAGTTTGCCGTCTTTGAATTCGGGTCGCCAACCGCGTCCGAGCGTGGCGATGATGGCGCGGTCCACGACGCAGGCGCGAAAGCCTTCAACGAAATCGAGAACGAGGCTGGGTTTGCCGGGCCGGTCGGTGTGCAGAAAGCCCGCGAACGGTTCGAGGCCAGCGATCGAGAGCACGCCAGAGGCTTGGGCGTAGAGGATGCCGTAGCCGTAGTTCAGGCAGGCGTTCACCGGGTCGGTCGCGCCACGCCCGAGGCGGCCCGGAAATTCGAGGTCTTTGGGCAGCAGTTGCGCGATCGCTCCCCAGTAGACGACGCCACCGCGTCCCTCAATCCCGAGGATGGTGTCGCGTACCGCGTCGATGTTCGGGGCACTCACGGCATCCAAATCTTGCTCGAGCGAGGCGAGTCCGGGCAGTGCGTCCTCGATGGCGGCGAAGGCGTCCGGGTCGGCCTCTCGTCGGTACTTGCCGAAGTACCGCAGCAGGTTGACCTGGTTGCGCAGTCGCGCGCGAACGGCGTGTTTGGCCACCTCGAGTCCTTTTTCGTTCAGGTACGCGAGCATCTGGGCGCGGCGCGTGGTCACGGTGCCGACCAGGTACGGGCTGGTGATCTTGGCATATGGGTCGCCCATACCGTCGAGCAGGTCAATTTGCACGCCGAATTTGGCGCAGGCGCGAATGGCATCCATGCTGATGCTGGCGGCGGTCGTGACGATGGTCAGCGTCTCGAGGTCACGCAGGGCGACTTCGCGCAGGGGTTGGTTCTCGAGTCGGAATTGCAGGCGTTCGCTTTTCAGGCCGATGAATGTGCCGCGATCTTCGATGGTCAAATCCATGTTGTCCTCGGTTTCCCTAATCGTCGATTTGGCCCCAAGTGTCGGTTCGGATGGCGGGTGCTTTCCATTGCATTCCGATCTCGTCGTTGTACGGCAGGTTGGCTATGAAGAGTTTTAGGGTTTCATTCCATTGCACAAATTCACGCAGGCCACCCGTGATCCAACGTGGTGCGCTGACCATGTAACCTCGAGCCTCAATCGGTGAAGTCTCGAGTTCACTGATAAAATTCTGCTCGAAACATTTGGGCAGCACTTCGATGCCATCAAACAACGCATCGAATTGTGACTCGAGGGTTTCGTCCCGTTTGAACGGTTGGAGTGTGTCGATGACATTGATTTGGAATTCCTTGGCGTGATGCTGGGCCGTGCCTTGAAATTCCTTGAGCACCTCATCGGTGTAGACGGTGTCGAGCCAACCCGAGACGATCAGGTCATCGAGTTCGCAGCCTTCGTTGGCCTCGAGTTGCAACAATCCGCGTTCGATCAGCCGGTCGTCATATACCCGTTGCCCACCTCGTGGTTCGGTCAAAACCCTCACGGGCACGATGCCGTTCTCACCTTTTTTGCCCCGTCGGTTGACACGTCCAAACCGTTGCACCAACGCCTCGAGCGGTGCGGGTTCGCTGATGATGCGGTCGAAATCCAGATCGAGCGAAACCTCGATCACTTGGGTTGCGACGACCGCGATGGGGTCTTGGCTTTCGCGGCCCGCGTCGAGTCGTGCCTGCAATTCGGTTTCTTTTTTCAGTCGGTCTTTGCCGGTGAATCGGCTGTGCAACAGCAGCGTGTGTTCTGTGCCGAGTTGGGCTTTGAGTGTCTGCCAAACGGCCTGTGCCTTCTTGACGGTGTTGCAGGCCACCAGAATGCTGCGTCCCGCCTGAACCTCAGCCACGATGTGTTCGATGGTGCCTGCGTCCTCCATGCTCGCGTGCATCAGTTCAAGTAGATGCCGTCTCGAAGCCCGGAACAGTTCTGGATCGGACGGCAGGGATTTCACACCGAGCCGCGTCTCGAGTTCTTCGCGCAACCAAGTCGGCATGGTGGCGGTCATGGCGCAAATCTGCACGTCGAAGTCTTTGCAGAGTGCTTCGGTCATGGCGAGAAACATGCCCAAGCGGATCGGTTCGTAGGCGTGAATCTCGTCGAGCACCAAGCTCGAGCCTGCGAGCATCGTCAGCAATCCTTCGTAACCAGAAAGTCGGTACATGCCTTTGAGCATCTGATATGGGGTCAGCACGGTCACGGCGGGTTGGTGCAATTTGTTGAAATCGCGTTGCCGCCGAACATTTTGGGTCAGCGTCGCAATGTCTTCACCCTGGGCCAGTCCTTGCCTGTACAACACTTGCATGGCGCGGCTGTGCAAGATGGCAACACCGTTTTTGGGTTTCAAGTCTCGGGTTAACCGGTCCTGCATGGCATTCAAACTGGCTTGATACGGCAGGGCATAAATCAGGCGTCTCGGATTTTTGGCTTGTTGCATGGCCGCCCAGCCGAGTGCGGCCTCTGTTTTTCCACTTCCGGTTGGCGCACTGAAAATGATGTTTCCTTGGCGTTGTGCCGCAAGCTGGTGTGCTCGAGGTTGAATGGCTTTGTTTTCTCGGGCCGCGATCTGTGCGGTCAGTGTCTCAAGGCTGGGCAACAACAACTCTTCGGGAACGGGTGAGTGTGCGCTCGCCATGCGATCCGATTGTGTGATGATTCCACGCAAAATCAAGTGCAAACGACGCTCGAGTTTTTGAGTCTCAAACTCTGGTTCATTCGGGTAATACGTTTCGCCTTCGATCACATTCGCATACTGGCGAATGCCCCGTTCAAGGGATTTGGCGGCGAGGGTTGGGAAGTGTGCAAGGTCGATCTGAAAGGTTTTCTTTTTCACGCCGAAAGGCTCGAGGTCGAATTCGTCAACCCAATTGTTCGGAATACGCTCGAGCCACCCTTTGAGCCAATTGATGGCTTGGGGCTCAAATTCTTCGAGCAGTTCTTTACCGGTTGAATCACCGTACTGCGTGTCGATCAGTTCTGCATCCCGGTGGTGGGAGATCACACCCAGCGAAATCAGTTTGCTTTCTTCGTCAACGGCGATCCAGGGTAAGAACGCCAGGGACAAGACTTCGTGACGCATCTTGTATTTTTCGGTTGCGCCATGAAGGACGCGCTGAAATCCTGTTGCGGCTTTGCCAAAGTCGTGCATCACGGCTGCCCAGAAAGCGATATGCCAAAGGTTGGGTTCGTTGACAATCTCGCTCAGGTTGGGTGATCGTCGTGCCACACCCGCGAGTCGTTCGACCACATTTTTTGTGTGCTCTTCGAGCGTTTCGACTTTCCCGCCGTTGAGTTTTGCACTCTTGGCGAGCGGTTCAAACCCGGGCAACGCTTGAATCATGGCTTTCACTCTCCTGCCCGCGCAGGCTGTGCCAAACCAGAATCCGTTGCCGTTCCCGATGTACCGGGCTGCTCGGGTCAACGGTCACGGCCTCAACGTTGGCATCGACCGTCATGACCTCGCTGGGTGCATTGCGTTCTCCGGCTTTCGGATGAAAGATGCGATTCTCGAGCGCCACGAATCGCGCCCAGGTCACGTCACGGCGATCCTCTGGGTTGACCATGCGCGGCATCAGGATGCCTTGCCCAACGCGCACGCGGGGCCGGTACGACCACGGCAGCAGAGTGTGATCGTAGTAGCCCGTGTCGCGCTCCTCGAGTTCAATCTGCTGCACGCTGCGGTAACTGGCGAGGTCTTGCGAACGTCCGAGCGCCACCGGGTAGCGCGGCTCGAGGAACGCCTTGCGCCAGGTTTCGAGGTCGGCAGTCTCGAGGTACAACGTTAAGCGTGGCGCGAAAAAGACTTGCCGCAACGTAGGGTTCATCCCTGCGAGGATGTTCGGTGGATACGGGTAATCTTTAGAAACTCTTTTACGCTTGTCCACCTCGATCAGCCATGTGTGTTCGTAATCATCAACGCTACCGGCGTGCGTGAAGCTGTAGGCGAACCGAAACGAATCCGGGTCCGGGTACGCGCCCAACGCGCTGGCAATGTGACCGTACACCGTGGCCGGTGGCGGCATCGGAAAACTCGGTTGTCGGCCCACCAGAAAATGTGGGTAACGAAAAGAGGTTGTCACCCCCTCGAGTTCAATCTTCAACGCTTGCATCCTCAGTCCAGCCAGTGCGCATAGGCGGGATTTTTGACATCGTTCGCCAGTTGCTCGAGCACCACTCGCGGGTGATCCAGCACAAATTCGAGTACGCCTTCGGACTCGAGCGATTTCAGTTTCGCCTCAAGTTTGGCGCGTTGATCGTTGTGAAAGCCTTTGACCCAACCGACGTACAATTTGCCGATCATCGAATCGCCCCAGACACGCAAGGCCTCCTCGAGTGCTGCTTCATGAACGCTCGGGCGTCCCTTTTCGTCGGGCACGATCACGTAATGTAACGGGTTGTTGCCGCCTTTGAGCACGGTCGCCATGATGATCGCGGGTGTGACATCGGTGTAATGAATCGCCTGTTTCGCGCCACCCTCGAGCCGTGAAAGGCCTGAGAGCAAGTGCGAGACTCGCTCGGTGCGTTCAGCCAGGGGCAGACGGAACTCTTTTTCTCCGGCCTGATGCTCGAGTCCCTGTTCCTTGGCGAGTCCGATTCGCACCTCATCCAAGTTTCTCGAGCCGCTTTGATCGCGGTAACTGAAGGTTCCGGCGCGATTCAGATCGAGTGAGAACAAACCCTTTAACGTCGCCCGGTAGAACTGGTGCGCGTGCGGTACAGGATCACCATCGTGACGGCTCATCGTGCCGAAGTCTTTGGTCAGGCTGACCGGCGCAATGCTGACCAGCGTGCTCATGCGAAACGGTGAGGTGCGCGTGATGCTCGTCTTCGTTTCGGTCGCATCGGTCCGAGAGGTGTCATCCTCTTTGGCTTCTTTGGCACTCGTCTTTTTCGATTCGGCTCGCATGTATCCGAACAGGTCATCATCCCACCATTTGAGCGGGTTGGCATCCGTGTACGCGACCTTGTTCTCGCGGTAGATCGGCGCGGTGTGTTTGGCCCAATCCGGGTGTTGCTCGAGCGTGCTGCGCAACCAGAAGCGGAACGCTTGCGCCGAAACATACGGCAGTGCGCCATCTTTGGTTTTGATCATTTTCACGCCGACTTCGTTGTCGTAATCGGCATCCGCCGCCTT
>JANOWZ010000081.1:0-2306 GCA_031418155.1 Deinococcales bacterium | reverse complement strand
CCCTCGAGATGTGCCACAAGAACGCGCCGATTAAACGTTTGTTTGATGCTGTTCGTCGTAATGAACCCGAACCGCTCGAGCCTGCCAGATTTCACAAGTTTCGCGGCGGTGTTCCACCAGTACATCACGAAGTCACTCGATTCGCTCACGTCGTCATGCACGCGGCGCACGGTTTTTGTGTAGCCATCCCCGAGCGTGGCCCGCATTGGACCAGCCCCGATGAACGGCGGATTGCCGACGATGAAATCTGCATCCGGCCAGACCGCCCGCCTCGCGTTGACGTACTCGAGTTCTTGCACGCGGGCCGTCTCGTCGGGCACTTCCAAGTTCGTGACCGGATGGATTTTCATGGTCACGCCATCCCAGCGCGTCACAGGATTCCCAGATTTGTCCAAGACCGGTTTCACACTGTCGTACTCGAGCACCGCGTCCTGACATTGAATGTTCTTGAACGCCCGCAAGACCGGCACTGGAGGTCTGGCATCGCCGCTGGTGCGAAAGTGCCATTGCAAATATCCGATTCACAAGACGAGTTCGGCAATCGTGGCGGCTCGAGGATTTTTTTCCAACCCGAGAAACTGGTGCGGGTCCACGGTGTTCGTGTCCATCTCGAGCCTGCGATTGCCACCAAGTTGCTCGAGGACATCCAGCACTTCACCCTCCAATCGCTTGAGCATCTCGAGTGCCACGTACAAGAAGTTGCCGCTGCCGCAGGCCGGATCAAGGATGCGCACGTGACACAAATCGAAGTAAAAACGTTCGATCTTTTTGATCGCCGCGTCGGTCTTACCGGTCTCGAGTTCGGCAGCAACCTCGACCTGCACGACCGCCCAACGTTCGCGTAACGGCTCGAGCACCGTTTGGTTGACTGCCTTGTGATCCGAGCCAGTCGCGTGCGTCCTGCATCAGTTTCACGTGCCGTACCGCCAAGTGGTACATCAAGATCCATACTTTCGGATCTGAAACTCGGACCTCATCCCTTTCGCAGATCGCATGTCCGAACACCAGTGTTTCGCTGACCGGCTCGAGTTCCAACACGAGGAGACCGTTGGATTTTGGGTTTTAAGGTGCCAGAACGGGATGCCACATCGAAAAAGTTTCGTCCTGTTTTGGCAAAAGCCCATACCCCATGTTGGGGTAGGTGAGTTGGACATACCTGAGTCCGAGATCGTGAATGTCCAAGTTCATAGAAAGGTATTCGCCACGCTCTGGGTTTCGGGATTCGGGAATATGCAAACGAAGGGTCGTGATGGCAAGTTGGATTTCTTCCAGCAATGTCGGTAGGTCAACCCGTCTCATGAACTGCTCCTTATTACCGCCCGTGAGCGTCGTGCGATGCCCAAAGCAGACGCCCGAATTGTCATGGCGACTAATGACAGTGTTTCTGCTGCTTTTTAACGCACAGTGGCCCTCAAAAGTGAGGTCGATTTGATGGCAAATCTGCCTCTATCAGTTAGTCAAAACATACTCCTTACCGTCAATGAGCAATACACCAATTGGCCTTGGCAAGCTGCCAAGACAGGTATGAACCTGCTGAAATGTCAGCAAAACCCACCATGTTTTGAAGTCAATGGGACTCAAAACAGCTTCCTGCAAGACAGATGCGGGCGGTGCAGTGGGTCAGGATGGAACCGTATGCGAAACAAAAAAATCACCGTCACGTTGAGTGAAAGTGAAGCCAATCGTCTCGAGCGTTTGGCCACCCATCGCAAAGTCTCGCTCAACGAAATTGTGCGCGAAAGCCTGGCCCTCAATGATGCCATCACCGATCTCCTGAAAGACGATGGCAAGCTGTTTGCCCGTACCAAGCAGGATGATGTGAGGGACTTGCTGCTGGTTCGATGACCCGTTCGGGGCATCAATGAAGTGCCAAAACTGCCGTATGTTCCAGGAATATGAGATTGTCCCGCAAGTTGCGGGACAATCCTTTTTGATCGATCTCGAGTCAACCAGAGTTGCTTTTGTGGCGGGGAATTTGCCGTCGGATGGTGACCAAACGGGTTGTCTTTGCCTGACGGCTTGACTTTGCAAATGCAATACACTATATTGCATTTGCAAATACCACTCGCAGGGTTTCTGAACCCTGAAAGGAACCCGTCATGACTGCCACCCTGCCCACCCCCACCAGCCCGCTTGAAACCTCACAAGCAATCCTGCAAGCCTCCGTCGAGACGGCTTTCGGACAGAGCATCGAAGGCATCAAAGCGATCATCACCCACCGGGAGGCGGACACCCAGACCGCTGCGCTGAATCAAATCCTGATCGAAACCATCGTTGACCACATCAAAACCCTGCTGGACCTGCCG
>JANOWZ010000080.1:0-2157 GCA_031418155.1 Deinococcales bacterium | reverse complement strand
CATTGCGGGTCCATCAAATCCACGGCGGCACGTTCGGCGAAATCTTGCCAGGAGGTGGCGTTCGTTGGCCACGAACTTGCTGCCGGAATCAACTCGAAGCACCTCGAGACGAGTTCGGACATCGCCTGGGTTTCGGTTGGTGATTCGCTGCGTTCACGCGCACTGAGGTACGACTTGAAGCTCGAGCGTCCAGCCGCAAAGACCGTGCCACTGTAACCATCGGCGTACAGCCCGAGTTCGTACATTGGCTGCGGGCGGTAACGGCGGCGAAAACCGCAACGGTAATTGAGGAATCGTGCGATGTTGCCTCGGTTCATCCAGCGCATCACGGTCATGTCAAAAAACATCAGCAACTCGAATTTGGCATAGGCATCGAAGTAGTACAGCGCGGGCAGGTCGTTGGCATACGCCTCGTCGTTCCATTGGCTCGGGTTCTGAATCGAAACTTTGAACCAGACGTGATCGCCCCGGTCATACGGAGGCAGGTCACCCATGTCGAGCGTCAATTCTGGCTCGAAGCGTCCATCCATCGAAAGCTCGAGGGTTTCTGGAATCTCGAGCGTGGTTTCAAACTCGAACCAGCCATCGTCACGCGAACGGATGGTCGTCTCGAAACTGTACTCGACGGGTTCTCCCGCTGCGTTGTGCCCGATTCCCGTACCGCGCCCAGTTAAACTCGAGCCGTGCGACTCGAGGGTTGAAGGTCGCAGGTCGAAGCTCTCGCCGCGTACCAGAGGATTGTTCACCGTCGAAATGGGCCGCCACGTGTCGCCGTCACGCACCTCGAGTTGAAAGCCATAACCGTTGGCATGCGTGAAGACCAACCTGGCAGTTTGGGTCTCGAGCGTAATCGTCTGAGGTGGATTGAGAGGTTGAGTCATGCGGGTTCCTCCGGCATCGGAAGCGTCAAAGGCTGCTGTTATCTCTGCCTGCGGCATGATTTGCAAGAATTACGCAATCGGTTGCATTACTATTGCGTGAGCCTGATGTGCTGTCAAGAGCCCTGGTTTGCCGGATTCGATGGCAGGTCGCCTTGACGAATGCTCAGGCATCATGTCGAACGGTTTCAGTGCGGGCGGTTGCACCAATCACCGGGTTGCCTCAAGCCTTGCCACGTCCGAAACGCTTGTCGGTCTGGATCGAACGCGAACTCGAGCAACCCGAACCGACCCCCGAAGCGATCATGGCCTTGCTCAGTGCCCTCGCACCGGTCATGGTTCACATCGAAGACCTGCATGAAACCACACCATCTCAACTTGAATTCTGGCAGCATCTGGCTCGGGCGGTGCTACGGTCTCGAGGGATGGCCTTGATCGCCACCAGTCGGATCGAGTTGCCCGAACCGTTCGAGACGCTGACGCTTGAAGCACTCTCGAGCGAGGCGAGTGTTGCATTGCTCGAACGCGAAGTTGGTTCGGGTTTGCCACGTCAAGCGACCGCTTGGATTGAGGCAAAAGCGGCAGGCAATCCGCTCTTTACGCTCGAGTTTTTTCGTTCGTTGGCGCGACGTGGTTTTGTGTGGAGCGACGGTTCGCACTGGCACTGGCGCGTCCCGGATCGTGATGTCTTGCCCACCACCGTCGAAGCGATGGTTGAGCGTTCGATCACGGAAGCGTGCCACGATGCCGCCACCCGAGCAGCCCTGAATGCGCGGGCGTATTTGGAAAGCCTCGAACCGAACTTGAAGCTCGAGCCGAGCGTCTGGGCGCAGGTGGCGGGACTCGAACCGGAGGTGCTTGCAAAGGCCGAACAGCATTTGCGGGTGAGGGGCGTGTTGAACGAATCGGGTTTTGTTCATCCGTTGTTCCGTGAAGTGCCGTTCAATGCGATGTCCAGTCGAGATCGAAAAGTATTCGCCACTCGAGCACTCGAAGTCTTGCCGCTTCTTGCCCCAACACCGGCACCTGTCTTGATCTCAGGCTTGCACCTGACGGGCGGGATCGCTGGCGGGCCTGGGGCGCTCGAGGTGGCTGCCGTGTTCGTTGCGGATGCGCAACTCGGACCGGAACGTTCGCTCGAGTGGCTGACGCGGGCCGCCTCCGGGTGCGGCTCGATTGTCAGAGGTAATGGCCTGAACGCTACTGGATCACATTCCAGCCGGGGGAGGTGCGCATCTGCACCTCCTCAGATTGCCTCAACGAACAAGACCAAACGGGC
>JANOWZ010000079.1:0-3121 GCA_031418155.1 Deinococcales bacterium | reverse complement strand
ATGGCAAGCAACTGACCGATTGCTCCTTCTGATGTGAACATAATGAAGTGTACCGAATTCGTCCATTCTCGTCAAATCTGGTCGTTACTTCAACGCATCCGGCACGCGCTTGACATATCCTTCGAGCTTGCGCACAAACTCGAGCGAAACCTCGAGCGCCGCCCGCACATCCGTTTTTTGCACCGCCTCGTCCGGGTGATGCGAGAGGCCCTTGGGTGATCGCACGAACAGCATCGCCGTGCGCGTGAACGGCGCGAGGATCATCGCGTCATGGCCCGCGCCACTCGGCAGGCGATGCGCCTTGTGACCCGTGTCCTCGAGCGCATCGCATAAGAAATCTGTCCACAATGAATCCATCGGTGCGGCATCCTGCTCAAGTTTCATTTCGATCTCAAATTTTAGTTTGCGCCGCTGCGCAACATGCCAAGCGAAATCGAGGATTTCGGCGGCGGCCCGTTCGCGCAATTTGTTGTTGGAATGCCGCACGTCCAAACTCAGGCGGACCTCGCCGGGAATCACATTGCCCGCCCCCGGTGAAACCTCGAACACGCCGACGGTGGCGACCAAACCTTTGGCCCTCGCGTAACGTTCCGCCTCGAGCACGACCTCGCTGGCGGCGGTCAGCGCGTCCTTGCGCAAGTGCATCGGTGTGGTTCCTGCGTGCGAGGCCAAGCCCGTCATGCGCATGCTCGCCCGAGTCTGCCCGAGGATCGCATCGACCGCGCCCAATGGGAGTTTCAGGCTCTCGAGCACCGGACCCTGTTCGATGTGAACTTCCAAATACCCGATCAGATCCTGTTTGCGATACGCGGCCTGCGCGATTGTATCTGGCTCGAGCCCGAAATCCCGAATCGCCTGATCGACACTGATCTCAGCCTGGTCTCTTTTCTCGAGCAACTCCGGCGAGAACGTGCCAACCACCGCCCGCGAACCCAGAAACGGTGTGGCGAAGCGCACACCCTCCTCTTCAGAAAAGGCGATCACCTCGAGCGAAAAGGCTGGCATCTGCCCGGAACTCGAAATGGCTTTCGCCATCGCAATCCCGACCATCACGCCCAGAATCCCGTCGAACCTGCCCGCGTTCGGCACGGTGTCCACGTGCGAACCGATCAACAGTGTTTTCGGGTTCTTTCCCTCGAGCCTGCCGATCACATTGCCGAGCGCATCGATACGGACGCTCAAACCTGCGTCGCGCATCCAAAACCCAAGCAATTGATGCGTGTCCCGCATCGGATGCGATAAGAACGTCCGCGTGATCCGGCCCGGTTCCTCGGTCAAGAGCGCGAGTTCATCGCAACGCTCGAGGATTTCTTTGCTCAGGCGTTCGATGCCCGCCCGAGAAACATGATGCTCGAGCGCGAGGGCTTCGTGACTCACGGTGTGATCGGTCATGCCTCGAGTCTAAAGGCTGCCTTGAGAAGACAGTGGCAATTGGAGCCCTATTCGGTCTTCAGCCGTGCCAAGCGTAGTACATGCCCTGAGAGTAAGCGTGCGATAAATTGACCGCATCAATCCACGTGAACTGCTCGAGCAGCAACTTTTGCACTTGCGATTGCGTCAACTCGCCAGCATAAGACCGTTCGCACAGTTCATTCGCCAAGCGGTGCGCCGTTTGACATTCATGTTCGAGTGCTGTGGCCATCTCGAGGTTGATTTCTGGAATGCGCTCGAGGATGCGTGGCAGCAATGGCTCCCCGAGGCGCGGCCCCCAGGTCATCAATTCATCGTAGGCGATGTTTAGGTATGTTGCTTCCAAGGTGGATCAGCCTCGCTGGTTAACCCCTGCTGGGCGTGACTTTGACCGACGTACCACGTGACAGGCGCAACTTGCGCAAGGCGGCCTCTGCGACCTGAATCCGACCCGCGAAATCGGCACGGGATTTGACCTCGAAGTTGGCCTGCGTGCCCCAACTGGTCGCCACGGACGCATTGATGCGCGGCCCGAACGAGGCCACCCAATTCGAATGCAAGGCCGTATCGACGTAAACGATGGCCTCCTGTGAGGTAAACAACGGCGAGACCACCAACTCTGCCGGTTCCGATGTGATTGTATCGTTCGTTGCCAAACGCACCAGACCAGCGTCACAGAACTCGAGCAAGATTTCGGCCACCCGGCGCGGCTGGATGTTCGCGGCCTGCACGATCATCTCGAAGGTGCGTTGTCCATTGACCAAACTCGAGACTTGCACCCGTTCAAAATCCATCGGGCCGGGCGGCATGATCCAACGCGGAATGGTTTGCCAATCCAGGCGTTCACGCAAGTCCATCCAGGCAATCGTGTCCTGCGCGATGTCGGTTAAGAGGTGATCGGTGGAACGGTCCACGGTGCGCTCGAGCGGCATGGTCGCAAAGAACTCGAACGGGGCCGCATCAATCGATGAGAGTAGCGACAGCGCCCGTTCGCCGCTCGAGAGGGCGGCGCTGGCGTGGATGATCTTGCCCTTTTCGACACCGACCACGCCACCTCGGGCGTGCGTGACGTGCAGCAGACCGGTGCGGTTGGCGTTGCGCAGCATTTGCAGTACCCCAACGAGGGGAAAATCGGCAAGGTTTCCTTTGAGCACAGGTGGTTCTCCAAACGAAGCGGTGAATGGCAGCAACTCGAGACGACTCCATAAAGAGCCTAGCGCATGTTGACTCGGGCCAAGGCAAAAACTGCACAGTCTGATGCAGCCTTCAAAGGGGACGAAACCGGGAAACTCGAGTGGGGGCACGATTTGCGCCCTCTGAACTCCGGCCATCGACTGCTCGAACCTTTAAGCTAGTGCAAGACCACGGTGATTTTGAGTGGTTTTCTCAGAATCACCCGACCAACGGGAGTAGTGTCCAGTGCAGCGGCAACGGATTTCAGAGCATACGAAGCAATGCGTGATCAAGGTGGCGGTGCACTAGTGCCGTGCGGTCTAAGTTCTCTACCTGTTTCCGCTTCGCTCCAACCGGTTCCGAACTCGTCCGACACGTCACTTTTGGCCACTCGCTTTGCTCGAGAAATGCTCAGGCATTTCTGCCATTTTCCACTAGTGCAAGACCACGGTGATTTTGAGTGGTTTTCTCAAAATCACCCGACCAACGGGAGTAGTGTCCAGTGCAGCGCCAACGGATTTCGGAGGATACGAAGTAA
>JANOWZ010000078.1:0-2623 GCA_031418155.1 Deinococcales bacterium | reverse complement strand
AGTTGCTGAGCGGACCATTGATCTTTGGCGCGACTGGTACGGCGGTGATTGCCAGCGTGGTCAACGCGGTGCTCTTGTTGGGTGTGCGCATTCCAGCCGAGGAACGGGCACTCGAGAATTACAGGCAACGGGCGTAGGGTCTGCAATGACCACCATCGAATACAATAAATTGCGAGTCGAGACAGGGCTAAAAGTGTGTTGACCTTGATTTATCCACTCCTTAGCTGAAGTTACGCAGTGGTCAGGAAATCTAAATCCGAAATTCTCATCCCTGAGCGTTCAATGGGCGAAGTCCATTGTAGGGCTCGGAAATTCGGGTCAGGGTGGTTTCAGAATTTTAGCCAGATTTCGCGTGCGTAAGTTCAGAATCAACTCTCGAGGTTGAACCACTGCTCAGCCGATTTTGGATTTCGCCTGTCGCAGCCAATGCTGGCTGTTCTTGTCGTTCGGATCGAGTTTGAGGGCCACCGAGTACGCCTCGGCAGCGCCACGGAAGTCGCCAGCCTCATACTTGGAGCGACCCAACCAAGTCCACGCCTTCTGGTAATTCGGATTGGCACTGGTTGCAGCCTCGAACGCAGCGAGCGCCCCGGCCCGGTTGCCTTTGACATACAGGTCGTAGCCAATGCGAAAACTGCGCACGGCGACGGCCCCAAACTGCTGCATCTCTCGGGCCAGATTGAGGTTGAACATGTTCGTGGGATTGACCCCCTCGAGTCTGCTGACGTTCTCAAAGGCGAGCACCGCTTCGTCCGATAGGTTCAGCTCGAGCGCGGTTCGGCCCATCATTTGTTGCGCCTCGACGAACGCTGGCGCGTTAACGATGGCGACCCGAAACTGCTCGAGCGCCCCGTTCCAGTTTTTGGCCTCGAACGCCAAACGTCCGAGCGTGAATGCACTCACGGCAGCCTTGCCGTACTGTTCAGACTTTTGTGCGACCAACAGGTAGTACTTGCTGCTGGCGTTGTTCGGCTCGAGCGTCACGGCCCGTTCCCAGTGCGGCAGTGCACCGCGAGCATCGCCGCGTTCAAGCAGGATTCTGCCCTGCCAGACTTCAACCCGTGCCGCATCCGGCGTGTTCTCGGCGGCCTCGTGAAAGCGTGCGAGTGCCGTCTCGAGGTCGCCCGTTTGGTAAGCCCCATACCCGAGGTTGTAAAGCACCTCGCTAAAGCCAGCACGATCCTCTGGAGTGAGGCGGTTCTGCGTGCCGGTCTGCAAGTCACGCCAGGCGCTTTCGGCGCGAATCCAGAAACCGATCTCGGTGTAGACCTGCGCCCGCAATCGCAACGGCGCTGCTTCGAGCGGGGCGGCAGTCACGGCGGTTTCGGCGGCATCGGCGGCGTTGCGCCACGCGACCTGATCGATGTTGCCGTTCGGGTTGCTCTGATGCGCCTGGACTTGCGCGGTTTTGGCGAGATCAAACAGCCTTTGCGCCTCCGGTGAGAGTTCGGCCAGACTGTGACCCAACAGGGCCAGGGCGAAACTTGCTGCGATCAATCGAAATAGAATTTTTTTGATATGAACCTCCAATCTGATTTTTATGATCCATTCGAGTGTCAATCAATGACCTGATGCGTTATCGGATGTGGTGTTCGGGCATAGGGACTTCTTTTGCCTGCCTGACATTTCTGACCTCCTGTTTCTCGAGCAATGAATTCAGCATCAACGTTGAGCGTTACCAACGAGTTACCGATTCATGTCTCGCATAAACGAGCGAACCTTCAAGCAATCACCGAAACGTGATCGCAACGAAAAATAGAGGTCAGCAAACACGGCATCGGCCGAGCCGGCTCGAGCCTCGAAACCGCATGGCTACAAACCTCCTCACCAACCTTGATGCGTTGCGCCAACAACATGGTCTCCGGCATTGGTGTGTCATCCAACTCCTCATGCAAAAACACCAAAAAACGCCGGTAGTGTTCAATCGCTGCGTACTTGCTTTCCACAACCGAAAGGCAAGCCATCAACTTTTGATGGTGGTTCTCACCAATGAACGGATCGCGCCGCAACGCTCGAGCCAAGGCTGCCACCGACGCTTGGCAATCGCCACGCCCACGGTGCAGCAACGACAATTCGATCTCGGCCCGGACCGCCATCGCACGGTGTTCAGCCCGAACCTCTCGAGCCCAATCGGCGGTTTCTCGAGGCAAGTAATCACCTTTGTACAATCCGAGCGAATGCTGATATCCAGTCAGACGCATCTCGGCTGTGGCAGCATGTTCGGCCCGTTCAAACGCCGATTGGAATTGATGCGCGTCCGAAGCCTCGCGTACCTCTTGAACCAGCCGGTAATGGCAGTGGTCTTGGATGAGGGTTTCGTTTGAGCCGAGTGCGGCTCGTAACCTGTAGACGACGACACGAAAGCGATTGCCTGAGGCGGAATTTGAGTTCGTGTCCCAAAGGGTTTCGATGATTTCCTGCCGGGTTTTTCCTTCGGGATGCGAGAGCAAGTAGAAGAACAGGGTTCGCGCCGATTCCGAACGCCATCGTGCCGGAATGCCATCCACGAGCACATCGGCCTGACCGAGCGTGTGAATCTTCAGGTTTTGCATGGGCGATCCTCAAGGAAGGGATTCTTCCGCACCATCCGCGTTGGATGGCTCTGATCTGCCGCTGGGCTGAG
>JANOWZ010000077.1:0-3937 GCA_031418155.1 Deinococcales bacterium | reverse complement strand
CGGTCATCACCGTGAAGAGGGTGGGCACCAAGCGGCACTCGAGTTGCTGTGCCAAGCCGAACGCCCAACCGCGTTGTTTGTGGGCAACAACGAAATGACGATTGGCGCGGTCCTCGCGGTACGAGAACTCGGCTTGCGCATTCCAGAAGACCTTTCCCTGATCGGTTTTGACGACAGCCGTTGGGCCATCACCATGAATCCACGCCTAAGTGTTGTCGCTCAGCCCGCTTTTGAACTCGGCAAGATTGCCTGCGAAACCTTGCTCGAGATCCTGCGCAAACGCCACACGCACGCCAGCAGCATTCGCCTGCAAACCGTTTTTATCGAACGCGAAAGCACTGCGCCACCAGGTACTTAAACCCGGATGTACGGGTGCACCTCAAGCCCCATTTGCCGCCGACTGTAAACGATTACATTCAAGAGATTCTGCCACGTTCTCTCGAGCATCCAAACCTCGAGTTCTTCCACAAAAATCCCAGCACAGCGAAAGGAGGCTTCAACAGCATTTGAACAACACCCGGCCCGAATCCGCCCGTCATCTCGAGCACCTTTTTGGAGGAACCACCATGCGTAAATCACTCGCCGTTCTTGGCCTGGCCGCCGCCGTTACCAGCGTTGCAGTCCTTTCCATCGCCAACGCCCAGAACAAAGAAGCCTACATCGGTCTGATCACCAAAACCGAATCCAACCCGTTCTTCGTCAAGATGAAAGAGGGCGCTCAGAAAGAAGCCACCCGTTTGGGCGCGAAATTCATCTCAGCAGCCGGTAAGCAAGACGGCGACAATGCCGGACAGGTCGCCGCCATGGAAAACATGGTCGCCGCCGGAGTCAACACGATCCTCTTGACCGCCAGCGATTCCAAAGCAATCGTGCCAGCCATCAAGAAGGCCCAGGCCGCAGGCGTGCAGGTCATCGCGCTTGACAGCCCAGTCGAACCAGAAGATGCCACCGATGCACTCTTCGCCACCAACAACTTCAAGGCCGGTGTCTTGATCGGTGAATACGCCGCCGCCGTGCTCAAAGGCAAGAAGCCAGTCATCGCCGCCTTGGACCTCTTCCCAGGCCATCCAGTCGGCATCACCCGTCACAACGGTTTCCTGGCCGGACTGGGCGCAGACAACATCGACATTGACACGCCAGACATCGTCAACACCGCAGACGTGGTTTGCGCCGCCGACAGCTTCGGCGACCAAGCCAAAGGCCAAACCGCAATGGAAAACTGCCTCCAGAAGAACCCGAACATCAACGTTGTCTACACCATCAACGAACCAGCCGCAGCCGGTGCCTACACCGCACTGAAGGCCGCAGGCAAAGCAAAATCCGTCCTGATCTTCTCCGTGGACGGTGGCTGTGAAGGCGTTCGCAACGTTGACAAAGGCGTGATCGTCGCCACCAGCCAACAATACCCACTGAAGATGGCCGCTTTGGGCGTTGCCGCAGGTGTCAAGTACGCCAAAACCGGCGTTCGTGCCCGTGGCTACGTCGATACCGGCGTGACCTTGATCGCCAAGAAGTCCGTCATCGGCATCTCGAGCAAGAACGTCAAGTTCGGTCTTGACAACTGCTGGGGCCAGTAAGCATCAAGCCATAAGCATCAAGACTTGAGGCTCGAGGTTTGAGTCCAAGGTGAGTTTCGGGGTCATGCGTGTTTGCACGTGTTCATTCACACGAATGCGCATGACCCCAGCAGCAAACACAAACCACAAAAAGAGGAAACACAATCATGACCCAAACCAACACGGCCAAAGCAAAACCGAAACTACAACTGCCCAGCTTAACGGTGCTCGGGCCGCTGGCGGCACTCGTGCTGGCCGTGACTTTTTTCAGCGTGCAATCGGAACGATTTTTTAGCGCACAAAATTTCTCGTTGATCCTGCAACAAGTCCTCGTCGTTGGCGTGCTCGGCATTGGACAAACACTGGTGATCCTGACCGCCGGAATTGACCTTTCCTGCGGCCTGGTCATGGCGCTCGGCACGATGGTCATGACCAAATTTGCCGTGCAAAACGGCCTGCCACCGCTCGTCGCCATCGCCTGCGGCATTGGCGTGACGACATTGTTCGGTTTCATCAACGGCCTGCTGATCACCCGAGTCAAACTGCCACCGTTCATCGTCACACTCGGCACGATGAACATTGCCTTTGCAATCACGCAAATCTACTCGCAGGCGCAAACCATCTCGAGCCTGCCACCCGAGCACCTGGTTTTCGGCAACACTTTCAACATTGGCGGCACGGTGCTGACCTGGGGCATCATTTTGATGATCACCCTCTACCTGCTCGCCTGGTGGTTCCTGGGCCAAACCGCGCCCGGACGACACCTGTACGCCGTCGGCAACAACCCGGAGGCCGCCCGACTGATGGGCATTCCCACCGAGCGCGTGTTCCTGCTGACCTACACGATTGCCGGATTCTTCTACGGCATCGCCGGATGGTTGCTCGTCTCCAGAACAAGCGTCGGCGATCCGAACTCCGGGCAAACCGAAAACCTCGAGACGATCACCGCCGTTGTGCTCGGCGGCACCAGCCTGTTCGGCGGACGCGGCGTGATCCTCGGCACGCTTCTGGGTGCGATCATCGTTGGAGTCTTCCGCAACGGCCTGATCCTGACCGGTGTCTCGAGCGTCTACCAAATCCTCATCACCGGCATCCTGGTCATTCTGGCCGTCGCCACCGATCAACTTTCCAAAGGAAAATCACGATGAGCGATATCGTATTTGCCGCCACAGGATTAACCAAACGCTACGGTCAAGTCACCGCCCTGGATGGTGCAGATTTTGAATTGAAAAACGGCGAGATCCTCGCCGTGATCGGTGACAACGGCGCGGGCAAAAGCACGCTGATCAAGGCCCTGTCCGGCGCGATCATCCCGGACTCCGGTGAGATCCAACTCGACGGGAAAACCGTGCATTTCAAAAGTCCAATCGATGCCCGCAAAGCTGGAATCGAAACCGTTTACCAAGATTTGGCGGTTGCGCCAGCCATGAGCATCGCCGAGAACCTCTACCTGGGCCGCGAAATCTACCGGGGTGGACCACTCGGCAAACTCTTGCGCATCATCGACAAGAAAAAAATGCTCGAGGGTGCCATCACCCACATGCAAGACCTGAAAATCGGCATTCGCAGCATGACCCAAGCCGTCGAAACCCTCTCCGGTGGACAACGCCAAGGTGTCGCTGTTGCCCGCAGCGCCGCATTCGCCCGTCACGTCGTGATCATGGATGAACCGACCGCCGCGCTCGGAGTCAAAGAGGGCAACATGGTCCTCGAGTTGATCCACCGCGTGCGCGACAAAGGCCTGCCGGTCATCATCATCAGTCACAACATGCCGCACGTCTTTCAAGTCGCAGATCGGATTCACATTCAACGCCTGGGCCGTCGCGCCGCCGTGGTCAACCCGAAAAAAATTGGCATGTCCGACGTGGTGGCCGTCATGACCGGAGCGCTCCCAACCGAACAACTCAGCGCCGATGTACTGGCTTAAGAGCAAAAGAAAAGGTTAAAGATTAAAGAGGCGATCCCGCCCGTTAGCGCCGCAAGCCCGTGAGGTGCTGGTCTAGCGGCAAGAAGGTGCATCTTGGGATCAAGAGAAAAGGAAGTTCAAAGGCTCGAGCAAGTACAGGACAAATTTGATCAACGGTTGGACTCGAGTGACGCTCGGATTACAGCCACGGAGGTTCCATGTCAGTCACGCCAAATATTCCAATCCTCGAGTTGACTGCTGAGAACTTCGCGCCCTACGGCACGCTGCTCGAGCCGAAAGCAAACGCGACCATCGAACGCGGCGACATCACCTGCTGGCACGCCCAAGCCGACCTGAGCGGCCTCGAGAACGATGGCGTGCTCAGCTTCCTGCATGCGTTTGAGCGCGAACCGATTCTCGAGGACATTGAACGTCACCTGCACACACCCGAAGCCTTCATTCCGCTCGAAGGTGA
>JANOWZ010000076.1:0-6736 GCA_031418155.1 Deinococcales bacterium | reverse complement strand
GCACGGAACGTCACGAATCGCGCCGCATCGACAATCAATTGCGTGGCCGTGCCGGTCGTCAGGGTGATCCGGGCTCGAGCCGCTATTACGTCTCGTTTGAGGATGACCTGATGCGATTGTTCGCCAACGAGCGCGTGGTCGGCATGCTCGACAAGCTCGGCATGGACGACACCGTACCGATCGAGGCGCAAATGGTGACGAGCGCGATTGAACGCGCCCAGAAGCGGGTCGAAGAACGCAACTTCGGCGTGCGCAAACAACTTTTGGAATTCGATAACGTCATGAGCAAGCAACGCGAAGTGATTTACGCACAACGCCGCGAGATGCTCTTGGGCAAAGATGCCGCCGTTGAAGAAACGCTCGAGGGCATGATCGGTGATTTCGTCGAGGCGCAAGGCACACTGCAACTTTCCGGCAATGATGCCAGCGATTGGAACCTCGAGCAACTGCGCACCAACCTGATCGACGCGATCCCAGGCTTTGAAGATTTCGATTACGAAGGTTTGCGCGATCTGAAAGTCGAACAGGCCAAGAAAAACCTGCTCTCGAGAACCGCCGATTTGTTCGACGTGCGCAAAGCCGAATTTCCGCCGGAACTCTGGAGTCAAATCCAACGCTTTGTGCTGCTGCAAGTCGTCGATCAGTACTGGAAGGAACACCTGCACGGCATGGACGTGTTGCGCCAAGGCATCTTCTTGCGGGCGCACGGTCAGAAAGACCCGTTTGTGGAATACAAGTTCGAGGCGACCACCCTGTTCAACGAAATGATCGAGGGTGTCAAAGCCGAAATCACGAAGTACCTGTTCCGTTTGCAAGTCAATTACGAACAGGCCCCACAACCACAAGAACAAATCGTCGATGTTCAAGCCGTCTCGAGCGAACCAGAAGTGGAAGCACAACCCGAACGCTCGAGCCAACCGGGTGTGATTCCATTCGCTGGCGGATCGAACCCATTCTTGCGCCAACAGGAAACACGGATTCCGAAAATGTCACGTCAGGAACGGCGCAGGCTCGAGCGGGAAAACAAGAAGTAAGCAAAATCTGATTTCTCGAGGGCGGCCCGATGGGTCGCCTTTTTCTGTGATCTGCTCGGGTTCAGATTTGATACAGCAATTTCACAAATGCTTTGGAATCAAAGTATTTGGCGAGCCATGCGAGTGGAAACGACAGCGGTTGAGGAAAAATGAGCGAATTTTGCCCGCAAAATTCCGAATCATTCCGAAAACCGCTGTATGAGGGATGCGCAATGTGTTTTGTTTGGTCGGGGCACGGTTTGTTGAACAACATGAACAGTGGTCGTTGTCAAGGTGAACGCAAGCGATCAAAACCTGCATTTCGGCATCAAGGGATGCTGGCCCAAGATTGGTAAGAAATTCTTGTAAGACTCGAACGTATTGACAATAAATAACTTACCAGTTACTATCTGCTTGCCCCACCCAATCTGGAGCATTCATGGCCCGAACCGCAACCATCACCACCGATCAAATTCTCAGTGCGGCCCGCGCTGTATTCCTCGAGCAGGGTGTGAACGCCACCACTGTCGATGTCGCCAACCGTGCGGGCATTTCGAGCGCGAGTGTCTTCAAGCATTTTCCAACCAAGGACGCGCTGTTTCTTGCGGCGATGACAGCCACGCCCGGACGCATCTGGAACGCGGAACTTGAGGCTGCAATTGGTCACGGGGATACCAAAGCTGATTTATTGTTGATCGCCAAACGAATCGCGGCGTACACGGCGGAGTTGTTGCCACGCTTGATGCTGCTGCGGTCTGCGGGTCAGCAAAGCCCGTTGCCAGCACCGCCACGGGTCGAACATGATTTTGTCGCACTGACCACGTACCTTGGGCGTGAGATGGCGCTCGGTCGGATCGCTCGAGGTGATCCAACGGTTCCGGCTTTGGCGTTGTTGCATGCGAATGCCGGGTACGCGATGAACGTCGCGGTTGAGGCGGCACGTCCTTCTTTTGATACCAGCGGTTTTCTCGAGGATTTTGTCTTGATGCTCTGGCAGGGTCTTGAACCACGGGAGAAATCTGGTTGATCGTGTCTCTTTTTTGCCTAAATAATAACTAACCAATTAATTATTATCCCGCCCTCGAGCCGCAAAGGAGCACGCATGCAAAGACATACGACCAAACCCCTGATCTTCCTCGCCACCGCCAGCAGCATCGCCGCAATCGGCATGATCGGCACGTACAGCCTCGCGCAAACGAAATACGTGCCGACGTACTACGTGGACATCAAACCGATCCTCGAGAAGAACTGCAATTCCTGCCATGTCACGGGTGGCATTGCACCGTTCGCGCTGGACAACCCAACCGATGCCGTCAGATGGGCGGACCGGATCGCGCAAGTCACCAAAACCGAATACATGCCGCCCTGGCCTCCCAGCAAGGACGGCGAACCGTTCTTGAACGAACGCAGGCTTGGAACAGCCAGCAAACAGGTGCTCGAGGATTGGGCGAAAGCGAAAGCTCCTCTGGGCAAGGCTCCCCGTAAATAAGACTCGCAAATGAAAAACGAAATGAGGCACGACATGAAAACCAAGCAAACACTGTGGCGGTACGCTCGAGGCATCACCGTTCTCGGATTCAGCATCCTTGGCATTGCAATGATGGCTCGAGGCTTGCAACAAACTGTTCAAGTCGGACACGAATCGCA
Source organism: Deinococcales bacterium (assembly GCA_031418155.1). Classification (GTDB taxonomy): domain Bacteria; phylum Deinococcota; class Deinococci; order Deinococcales; family JAAFIG01; genus JANOWZ01. Next base: position 4,076 of record JANOWZ010000076.1, on the reverse strand, counting down.
CGCTCGAGGCGAATACATGTTTTCTGACATTCCTTGGACGCTCGCACCGGCACACGCGGCCAACGGCGAGGAAACCATCGAGATTCCAGCCGCCGCAACGCCGTACACACCCAGCACAACGAAATCGGCAGACATCTACCACTGCTTCGTCTTAAATCCGAATTTCAAACGCGATGTGCTGGTCACCGGCGCGGCAGTCATTCCCGGCAACCGCAAAATCGTTCATCACGCGATTTTGTACAAGGTCGAAGCGAGCCAAGCGGCAGCCGTACTCGAGAAGGACAAAGCCACAGGTGGAAAAGGCTGGGATTGTTTCGGTGGACCGGGATTGGATTCCAGCAACCCGCAGACCGCCACCACCGGTGGCAACTGGTTGAGCGTTTGGGTTCCGGGCGCGGGCGACGGACATTTCCCGGACGGCATCGGCAGCGAGATGGGCAAAGGCTCGTTGTTGATTGCCGAGGTTCATTACAACCTCAACAACGGAACCGGTGCGGACTCCTCAAAAATCAAACTCAGCATCGCGCCGGAAGGCACGAAACTTTCACCCATCGTTTCGCAATTGCGGGTCGCCCCGGTTGAAATCCGTTGCCCGGATGACATCAAAACAGAGGCTTGCACCCGAGAGGCGACCCTGCGCGAAAACGTCGCTCGGGCCGGAGAACTCGCCGGACGGTTTTTGCCGAACAGCATGTTGCAAATCTGTGGTCAAACGGCGGATCGATACCAAAAACCCGTCGGTGATGGCAGCAACATCGTCATGAGTTGCGATCAACGCAACCCGAACAACATGACCCTCCACTCGATTGGCGGGCACATGCACCTGCTGGCGAAAAGCATCAAGATCGAATTGAATCCCGGCACGAGTTATGCCAAAACCCTGCTGAACATTCCACGTTGGGATTTCCACTGGCAGGGCAATTACTGGTTCAAGAATCCGGTCGAAATCAAACAGGGAGACGTGATTCGCACGACCTGCACGTTTGACAATTCCGGGGCCAACCAACCAGAAATCGCGGGCAAAAAAGGCGATCCGAAATACGTGATGTGGGCCGAGGCCACCACCGACGAGATGTGCCTGGGTATTCTGATGGCGAACGTCAAAGCGAATTGAGCCCAACTCGAGCCAGACTGAACTGATCGAGCAAAACGATGCTCGAGTGTTCAAGCTCGAGAAACGTTTTCAAATCCCCGAACCTCGAGCCCCCATCTTGATTGGAGCCATCATGTCCTTGGCCAACGTCACCCTCGACCCAACCAACATTGCCGCACCCGAATTTCGGGCCAACCCGTTCCCAACTTTCAAACGTTGGCGAACCGAACGACCCGTCGTGCCCGTGACCGCCATGCTTGGAGGACGTGCCTGGTTGATCACGCGATACGACGACGTGACCGACGCACTCAAAGACGAACGCCTGGTCAAAGACAAACGCAACACCCGAGATCCGAGCAAAAAATACCGCGAAATGCCAACACCGGGATTCATCAGACCGCTCTTGACCAACATGCTCGACACCGACATTCCAGATCACACCCGGCTTCGCGCCCTGGTGCATCAGGCGTTCGTGCCACGGTTGATCGCCAAAATGCAAACTCGAGTTCACAGCCTCGCGCACGAACTGATCGACCGCGCCCAGAAAAAAGGCCAGATGGATTTGGTTCACGATTACGCCGTGCAAATCCCAATGACCGTCATCAGCGACATGTTCGGCGTGGCCGACCGTGACCGGGCGAACTTTGCCAAATGGTCGAATACGATGCTCGGTATCACCACGCCAATGGACAGCATCAAAGGCTTGCCCGCGATTTATCAACTCTCAAATTACCTGCGCCGCATGTTCCGCGAGCACGAAGCACAACCGCAAGATGACCTGAGCACGATGCTGTTGCAGGCCGAAGCCGAAGGCTCGAGGTTGAGTAAAGACGAACTGATCGGCATGGCGGCCTTGCTCTTGTCCGCAGGGCATGAAACCACCGCCGGACTGATCGGCAACGGCACGCTGACCTTGCTGAACACGCCAGATCAACTCGAGCGCCTGAAAACCGAACCGGACTTGATGAAATCGGCCATCGAAGAACTCGTGCGATTCACACCGCCGCTCCTGCTGGCAACACAACGTTACGCCCGTGAAGACATGACAATCGCCGGAACCTTGATCGGCAGGGGCGAACTGGTCCACGCGGCGCTCGCATCGGCCAACCGCGACGAAACACGCTTTGAGAACCCGGACCAACTGATCCTGGATCGGGCCAACAACAAGCACGTCAGTTTCGGCATGGGCATGCACTACTGCGTCGGTGCACCGCTGGCACGGCTCGAGGCGAGCATCGCGTTTCAAGTCTTGTTTGAACGCTTGCCGAACTTGCGGCTCGCGGTCAGACCGGAAGAACTCAAATGGAATACAAACGTGGTGTTGCGCAGCCTGAAGGCACTGCCAGTGAAATTCTGACCGATCAAATTCTGACCGATCAAATTCTGATCAGGCTCGAGCTTCCGCATCAACACTGCGATACGCACGGCTCGAGATGCTGACCGAATTCTTATCGGGATCTTTGGCATTCGCAAACGAATACCCATTCGCCAAATGCGTGCTGCCAAATTTCAAACCACGACGTTCCGACCCGAGTTTGAACGCCTCGACATCGCGCACCGCGAAACTTAATTTCACACCGACCTGCCCAAGTCTGACGCTCTTGGCCGCCTGAAGGATGGTGATGTCCGCACCACCGTTCGGGGAAGTCAACAGGATTAGACCTTCAACCACTTCACTCGAGCCGACAAAGCCAAAAAACTTGCGGTAAAAATCGGCGGTCTTCTGCACGTCTCGAGCGTAAATGGTAACGCTGTCAAAAATCGCATCCATGACAAATCGTAACCGTTTCAGATTCGAGGTGATTGCCTCGAGCGGGCATTAAAAAAGCCGCCTTTTCGGACGGTTGATTTACACAGCGTAGCAGCGAATGCGTTATTCGTCAAGACTATGCATTTGAGATGCGGACGAAAGTCTGCATAATCTGTCCATGACGCAAAATCTGATCCCAGCCATTGACGCTTTCAGCACCTTCACCGACCAGTACGCTGACCTCTTCCACGACAAACGCCTGCACAAAGGCTTCCAAGCCTGCATCACCGGTATCCTCACCAGTGGCACCACCCGACTCAGCCGCATCGCTCGAGCAGCCCCTCAAACCGGTCTCGCTCCGCACAGTGAACGTCGCTTCAGACGCATGATGCACAACCAGAACAAACGCAGTGACTTGAACGCTGAGAAAATTGGCAAGAAGATTCTCGAGCAAGGCTCGAAACGGTTCCAGTACTGCGATGAAGTCAAAGTCATTCTTGACGGTAGCGCCCCAAGCCCGTGAGGTGCTGGTGTTGGGGCAAGAAGTGATCTCAGAAAACCGTACAGTACGAGTCTCGAGCATTTGAGTACCGTCAGGGATTTGAACGGTCATCCAATTCCTGGTTATCCCACGTTGAATGCCATTGGGATCAATCCGGCTGGACAGCAAACGTTGCTGTACCACAAGACGTACAGTCCACTTGAAACGGACTTCAAAAGCGAACGCGATGAGGTCAGAACAGCGATTCAAACGATCACCACTGCCCTGTGAGCGCAAGGCGTGGGTCGAATCACCTGGATTCTGGATCGGGGTTTGATGATCGTAAAGTCATCGATTGGATTCTCGAAACCAAAGCGTGCTTCGTGATCCGAGCCCAACATGATCGTGTGGTCAGCACTGAACTCAGCGGACCGACACAAAAATTGTTCAAAGTCACTCGAGCCGAACCAATCCTTGATACCGGTGGCGAAGTCGGTTCAAAAGCGCAAAAATGAACGATGATCAAACCACAAAAAGTTCCAACCATCCCGCGAGACACCACCCGAGTCATCCGTGCCATCCTGCCCCAAGCCAACGCCATCACCCGACTGCGTGACGAATTCGGTACGATCTACACCGATCAGGATTTCGCAACGCTCTTCTCCAATACCGGCCAGCCCGCCATTGCACCCTGGAAACTCGCGTTGATCACCGTCTTCCAATTCTTCGAGAACCTCACCGACCGGCAAGCC
>JANOWZ010000075.1:0-3952 GCA_031418155.1 Deinococcales bacterium | reverse complement strand
TCTTCATGCCAACCGCGAGTCTCGAGGATGCGAGCCGTTCGCTTCTAGAGATGGTGGCCTTCAACCGCAAATCTGCGAAAACGCATTCTGGAATCTGGCGCGACCTGGCGGTGCGCAAGCGTCAAACCGAAGTCGATGCGCAACTCGGGCCAATCGTCGCACTCGGCGCAGAGGTCAGCGTACACGCGCCAATCACCGCACGCTTGATCGAAATGATTCACGAAATCGAAGCTGGCACTCGAGCCCTGGACTGGGCGAACCTCGCCGAACTCGAGAAGGAGATGCGATGAACCTGCTGCGTGTGGATCACCTGCCGATTTCAGAGACACCTTCCGGGACTGTCTCTCAGGGTTACGTTCAACTCGAGTTGGACATCACGCTCGAGTTGCCTTTCACCGTGGTGCATGGCACGCATCCTGGGCCAACGCTGCTCGTTACCGCTGGGATTCACGGTGCGGAATATGCCAGCATCGAAGCCGCAGTGCGAGCGGCCCGAACCGATCCGCAGTCTCTTTCCGGCACATTGGTGGTGCTGCCGATTGTGAGCGTTCCAGCCTATCGAGCCCGCAGCATTTACATCAATCCAATCGACCGCAAGAACCTCAACCGCCAGTTTCCGGGTGAAGTGGACGGCACCTTCAGCCAGCAACTCACGGCCTGGTTGACAGAGAACGCGATCCGAAGTGCAGACGCTTTCATTGACCTGCATGGTGGCGACATGATCGAAGCCTTGACTCCATTCACGATCTTCGCCAATGGCGACACGAAGGCACACGAACTTGCAACTACTTTCGGCATACCGCTGCTGATCTCGAGCGATCCCGGAGGCATGAGCATCGCTGCTGGATTCTCAAACGGTGTGCCAACCATTCTCGCCGAGGCTGGCGGCAACGGCCTGTGGCCCGAGCATGATGTGCAATGGCTCGAGCAAGGCATCAAGCGCGTGATGCAACACCTGGGCATGCTCGAGGGAATGCCTGAGCCGTTACCGACACGTTTGCTGACGGAGTTCGCCTGGTTGCGGGCCGCGCACGATGGCCTGTGGTATCCAACGGTTGCTGCTGGAGAAATGGTGCGTGCAGGTCAGGACCTCGGGCGAATCACCGATCCGTTCGGCACAACGCTGCAAGAGGTCGCTGCGCCACAAGACGGCGTGACGCTGTTTGCCGTGACCAGCCTTGCGATCAACAACAACGATCCGCTCTATGGAATTGGAGCCTGAAATGCCTGCACTATCCGCAGAACCCGTGCAAGAGATGGCGCGACTCGCTGGACTCGAGCTTGATCTCGAACGCGCACGGGCATTGGTTCCAGCCCTCGAGCCCGTGTTCGATGGCGATACAGCAATTGCGAAACTCAATCTTGGAACACTGACCGCTGTCGGCAATCCTTGGCCCGAGGTGAACAATGGCTGAATTCGAGTTGCTCTTGAAATCCATTCCTGAAATCGGCACACTGTTTCGATCAGGCCAACTTTCACCGCTCGAGTTAACACGGTTGACGCTTGAACGAATCGGGCAATTGAATCCGACACTGAACGCCTTCATCACGGTCACGGCAGACAGGGCGCTCGAACAGGCGACTCGAGCCGAACACGAATTGCGTTCCGGCTTGGATCGTGGACCTTTGCACGGCATCCCCATCGCGCTCAAAGACTTGGTGGACACGGCAGGGATTCGCACGACTTGCGGCTCGAGAATCTTGAAAGACAACGTGCCGACACGAGACGCGATCATCACCAAACGGCTCGAAGCGGCTGGCGCGGTACTGGTCGGTAAAACGAATCTGCTCGAGTTCGCTTACGGCATCGTCCATCCCGATTACGGCCAAACCAACAATCCGTTTGATCCGTCACGCACGGCGGGAGGCTCGAGTGGCGGTTCAGCGGCGGCGGTCGCGGCGGGCTTGTGCTTCGCGGCGGTCGGCACCGACACGGGCGGTTCGATTCGCATTCCAGCCTCGTATTGCGGCATCGCAGGTTTGAAACCAACATACGGCCTGACCAGTCTCGAGGGCGTGTTTCCGTTGTCGTGGTCGCTCGATCATGCGGGTCCAATTGCACGCTCGAGCAACGATGCGCGAATTTTTCTCGAGGCGATGTCGGGCGTGAAGCTCGAGCATCAAATCGAGTTGAGCGGAATGTGTTTTGGCATCTTGCAACGCGACGGTCCTGAAATGCAACCGGAAGTGCTCGCTGCATTCGATCAGGCGTGCGCCACGCTCGAGCAAGCCGGTGCCAAAGTTTTCGAGGTCCAAGTGCCCGACCTCGAGTTGGCCGATGCCGCGCTGCTCAACGTCCTCTTGCCCGAGGCGAGTGCGATTCATGCACGCTGGCTCGAGACACGGGCTGAGGATTACGCACCATTGACACGCATGCAAATCGAACTTGGTTTCCCAATTCCCGCCGTGACGCATGTTCGCGCCCAACAGTACCGCCGTCACCTGACCCAACAATTCCTAAACGTGCTCGAGGATGTGGACGCGATCCTCTCGCCGACCGTGGCTTTCGTTGCGCCGTTTGAAGATCCCGTGTTTGCCACCGACGATCTGGGCGCAACCGAGGCGCGGCGCACCGGACCATACAACCTGACGGGATTGCCCGCGCTGACCATCAATTGCGGTTTTGGTCAACATGGTTTACCGGTTGGTTTGCAAATCGTCACTCGGCCTCATGCCGATGCGCTGGCGCTTGCCATTGGTTTCGCACTCGAGCACTTGATCCCAGAGGCTCGAGCGATTCCAACCTTGGCACGGGCCTGAAATGCACAGATCACGGAGGCACTCATGAACATTCGATTCGACAACAAAACCGTGATCGTCACCGGCGCGGCCCACGGCTTTGGGCGGGCCATCGCACACACCTTCTCGAGCCTGGGGGCAAATGTGCACGCTTGGGATTTGATCGCGTCAGAACTCGAGGAAACGAAATCTCTGGCTTCAGGGCACTGCGAAGTTCACGCCGTGGATGTCACGAACCCGGACGCGGTGCAGGCGGCGGCTCGAGCAATCGGGCAGGTCGATGTGCTCGTCAACAATGCGGGTGGTGTGCTCGGGCAGGTTGGTAAACCGCTCGAGTCGGTCACGCCCAAAGAATGGAATGACATTGTGGCCGTCAACCTCAGCGCAGCGTTTTACACGGCGCAGGCGGTCGCACCCGGCATGAAAGCCGCCGGTTGGGGCCGAATCATCAACATCTCGAGCGGTGCCGGACTCGGGCCGAGCCTGACCGGAATTCAAGCGTATGCGGGTGCGAAGGCAGGATTGATCAACCTGACGCGGCAACTGTGTCACGAACTCGGAACCTGGAACATCACGGTCAATTGCATCGCGCCGGGATTTGTGCTCTCGAATCCGACGACAGAACGCCAGTGGGCATCTTACGGTGAGGACGGGCAGAAACGATTGCTCGAGAACATTGCAATGAGGCATCTCGGCACACCGTCAGACATTGCCAACGGTGTGGTCTTCTTCGCGTCCGATCTCGCGGGCTGGGTCAGTGGTCAGGTGCTCAGCGTGGACGGCGGCAAATGATCGAGCTGGTGCTGGCCCATCTCGAGTCGAATTTTGATGCGTACTTGCTCGAGTTGATCGAGTTTGCACGCATCCCGAGTGTCAGCACCGATCCGCAGTTTCGTGATGATTTGATTCGAGCGTCCCGTTGGGTTGCGGATCGGCTCGAGCGTGCCGGTGTACCTCAAGTTGAAATCCTCGAGACGCTTGGTCATCCCGTGGTGTACGGCGAATGGATCACCGATGCAACCGCGCCAACCATCCTCGTCTATGGCCATTACGATGTGCAACCACCCGATCCGCTCGAGAAGTGGACCTCGCCACCGTTCGATCCTGTGGTGAGAGTCGAGCACGGTGAGCAGCGGCTTTTTGCGCGAGGCGTTTCGGATGACAAAGGTCCGATGCTGATTCCGATTCTTGTCGCCGAAGCGTTCGGCACAAT
>JANOWZ010000074.1:0-30796 GCA_031418155.1 Deinococcales bacterium | reverse complement strand
GCCGGTCCGGTATTGGTGGAAGCTCGAGCCGGATCGGGATGGACTCGAGGTGCTGATCTTGCTGCGATCTGAGCAGAACGATTGGTTTTACGCGGACCACCTGCGGCGCAAAAGGAAGTGAACCGGATGGTCCTGGTCTGTTCAGGCGCTCGATGTCGTTTCGCTGATCGTTGGACCCTCAAACTCCACGGGACCAGAACCTGATCAGAAACAAAGGCCCGATTCGAGATGCATTCGTGGATCATTTGGGTAGACTGAACGTATGAACATCATTCCGATGCCGGTGCGGGTCGAACCGCTCGAGGGTTCGTTTGTCTTGACTGCTGACAGCGTGATCGTGGCTGGTCCTGGCACGCTCGAGAAGGCCGAACAACTTGCGGCTTTTTTGCGGCCCGCCACAGGGTTCGCCTTGCCGATGCTCGAGGAATCTTCCGGCGTGCCCGCAATTTACTTGATGCTGGATGATCGTTTGAAGGGTTTGGGCGTTGAGGGGTATGAACTCGAGGTGCTGAGTTCGGGCGTAAAATTGCGAGCCTCGAGCCTGGCTGGATTGTTTTACGCGGGCCAATCTTTGCGGCAATTGTTGCCGATTGAGATTTTCTCGGATCCTCGAGTCGAGAAAGTATGGCAGGTGAACGCAGTCAGCATCTCCGATCAACCGCGTTTCGGATGGCGTGGTGTTCACCTCGACTGCTGCCGTCATTTCATGCCGCTCGAGTTTGTGTTCAAGCTGCTGGATTTGATGGCCTTGCACAAACTGAACACCTTTCACTGGCACCTGACCGAAGATCAAGGTTGGCGGCTCGAGATCAAGAAGTACCCGAAACTGACCGAGGTTGGCGCGTGGCGGGCGCAGACGATCATCGGTCATGGCTATCAAACCGATCCCAAATTTGATGGCAAGCCGCACGGTGGGTTTTACACGCAGGATCAGGCTCGAGCCGTGGTCAAGTACGCGACAGAACTTCACATCACGGTTGTTCCCGAGATCGAACTGCCGGGTCATGCGCAGGCGGCGATTGCGGCGTACCCGGAGTTGGGCAACACCGGCGCTCAACTCAAAGTCGGTGAGCGTTGGGGCATCATCGAGCATGTCCTCAACCCGAACGAAAGCACCATGCAATTCTTGCAGGACGTGTTCTCAGAAGTCCTCGAGATTTTCCCTGGCACGTACATTCACGTCGGTGGCGATGAATGCCCGAAGAACGAATGGAAGGCAAGCCCGGTTGCTCAGGCGCGAATGCAGGAATTGGGATTGCATGACGAGCATGAATTGCAGTCCTACTTCATTCGCCGCATGGATGCCTTCCTCACCGCCCGAGGTCGCAAGCTGATTGGCTGGGATGAAATTCTCGAGGGAGGATTGTCACCGAACGCCACCGTGCATTCCTGGCGCGGCGAGGAAGGTGGCATCGAGGCGGCTCGGCAGGGTCATGATGTGGTAATGGCACCGCAGTCTCACGTGTACTTTGACCATTACCAAGCTGCGGATCAGGCTCGGGAACCTTTGGCGATAGGTGGCCACAGTCCGCTCGAGAAAGTCTATGGCTACGAACCGATCCCTGCACAGCTCTCGAGCCAAGAGGCGAAACACGTTCTGGGATCGCAAGCACAAATGTGGACGGAATACGTGCCAACCGTGAGCCATGCCGAGTATATGCTGTTTCCGCGACTGTGCGCGCTGTGCGAGGTTTTGTGGACACCCGCGAACCGGAAAGACTTTGTGGGATTCTCAGGCCGGTTGTTGCCGCACCTCGAGCGGTTAAGCCTCAAGAACGTAAATTTCCGCCCGTTGGATTGAGTTGGACACCCTCGAGCATTTTCACTTGATTTTCTCATGAATTGGGTTTAGCTTATCAAAAAAGAAAGCGCTTACCCATGACCCTTCGAGCCAAACGCAACTCAACTTCGAGCAGCACAGCACCCAGTATCAACGATGTTGCGGCGCACGCCCGAGTCTCCATTGCCACCGTCAGTCGCGTGCTCAATGCCCGAGGCAAATACAGTGAAGAAACCCGGCAACGTGTGTTGCAATCGATCAAAACCCTCGAGTATTCGCCGAGCACCGCCGCCCGCAGCCTCGCCCGAGGCCGAACACATGCGATCGCGTTGGTCATGCCGAGCATCAATGCCGATTTTTTACAACCGCTGCTGGTGGCGGTCGTCGAGGCGGCAACGCTCGCAGGCTTCGACGTGCTCCTGACCTTGCGCCCAACGGCGAAAGGCCATCGTCCCATCGGAAAGCACAACGTTGATGGCGCAATCGTTTTTGCCAGCAGCGCCGATCCAAGCGAATTGCGTCGCCTGCACGCAGCGGGTTGCCCGCTGGTGTTGATGTACGAAACCTCGCCAGCCGACTTGAACATCCCCTGCGTGCTGCTCGAGAATCGGCAAGGCGCACGACAGATGACCGAACACTTAATCAAGCTCGGGCGGCATAAAATTGCATTTTTACGCGGCATGGATGGGCTCGAGGATTCCTGCGAGCGTGAGGCTGGCTTCCGCGATGCGTTCGCTGCGCACGGCATGGTTGCCGATGAGGGCTTGATCGGGGCTGGCGAGTTCAACGCGGACATCTCGTTTCACACCGTCAGCGCTTGGCTCAAGTGCGGCCTGCAATTCGATGCGATTTTTGCCAGCGATGACGATTCGGCCAGCGGCGCATTGCAGGCGTTGGCCCAGGCGGGCATTGCCGTCCCCTCGAGTGTTGCGGTGGCAGGATTTGACGATGCACCGTTGGCGGCCAACCTGACCCCGCCATTGACCACGGTGCGGGCCTTGACATCACAGGTCGGATTCGAGGCCGTGCGCTTGCTGGTCAACCTGATCGAGACCGGCTCGAGCGCCTCACAAGTCCGGTTGCCCACCGAATTGGTGATTCGTCGTTCTTGCGGCTCGCTCGGCTGAAGGGTTCAGTCGGATCTCGAGCCTGAACGGAAATCACGTCTTGCTCAATTTGGAAAGCGCTTACCTTAAACCATCAGTTGCTTCACCCGTACTCGATCCGAGATTTGCACCTCAAGAAGACACCCAAACCAGAAAGGAGAATCCACACCCTGAGGAACTACAGCAACTCGAGCCGCAACTCATGAATTGGGTGTCGACTCAAAGACACCGGAACTCCGGGAGGCTTTATGAAACCCAGCAACCTGAAATGGATCACCATAGCCACGCTGTGCCTGAGCATCTTGGCTTGCAACGAAACCAACCTGGCAAACCCAGCCGCGTCAACCTCCAGCAACACTGAAAGCGCAAACAGTCCGACCTCGAGTGCTGCGACCGGCATTGGGAATTACCGCATCATCGGGTACGAACCATCTTGGGTCGCCGCTCACACGATCCCGTACAACAAACTCACGCACTTGAACTATGCGTTCTTGCAAGCCAATCCGGACGGCAGCCTGAACACCACCGGCATGAACCTGCCCAAAATGCAAACCAACATCAGCGACGCGCACAAGGCAGGTGTAAAAGTCCTGATCTCGGTTGGAGGCGCAGCCAACACACAGCTCAGTGCCGCCGCAACCAATGCTCGAGTCAAACTGATCGCCAACATTGAAGGGTTTGCCAACCAATACGGCTTTGACGGCATCGACATCGACTGGGAAGGACCAGCCAATTCCACGGAAGGAGCGGCGTACCTGGCGTTGCTGCAAAAGCTGTACGTCGATCTGCACCCCAAAGGCAAACTGGTGACGACTGCCGTTGGAACCTGGTTTGGCGCAAACATTCCAAACGCCTCGTTCGCCTACCTGGATTTTTTGAACATCATGGCCTATGACGGTGACGGGGTGGATCACTCGCCATTCAGTCTGGCCCAATCGGATCTGAGTTACTGGCTTGGCAAGGGCTTGCCCAAATCCAAAGCCGTCCTTGGCGTACCATTTTATGGCTACGATGCGGCAGGTCGTGTTACGTACACCGAAACGCAGTACAAAGACATCGTGGCTCGAGACGCGAGTGCTGCGAACAAGGATTTCTCGAACGGCGTGGGCTACAACGGCATTCCGACCATCGAGAAAAAAACGCAACTTGCCATGACCTCCGCCAGCGGCATCATGATTTGGCAACTTTCGGAAGACACCACGGGTGTGACATCCCTGCTCTCGGCGATTTACAACACGATGGCAGCCCTGCCCGTGACAGACGGCAATATTGCCCCGAGCGGCACGGGTTTCGTCTGGGCGCGAAACTCGAGCGCCACCGCCAACACGAACCGCACCGCCTCGGTTGGAATCAACGATGGAAACCTGACGAATTCAGTCCTGTTGTACCCGCCAGGTGAAGGCGGTGCAGCCGTCTGGGAGGCTGCTGGCGTGCTCTGGTCCACCGCCAAAACGATCACCGCAGCGAAATTCACCAACGGTACAGACGATGGGTACGGCAACGGGTACTTCCAGGCCAACACGAAATTGCAATTCAGCACGGACGGCACGACCTGGACGGATTCCGCTTGGGCGATCAGTCCGGCGTACCCAAACAACTCGAGCGCTTGGAGCAAAACCTACTCGTTCACTGGCACCGCAAGGACAGGCGTGAAAGGCGTGCGGGTTGTTGGGCAATTGGGCGATTCATGGAGCGGATCGGTCAAAGAAGTGCAAGCCATCGGTCATTGAGGCTCGAGCTTAAATGGGGGTTTGTTGTGTTTCGAGGCTTCCGACGCGATGGTTTTTGCGTCGAAAGCCTCGAGATGTTGCGCCATTTGTTCCTATTTGAAGAGTTCTCTCGGTTGATGCTTGAAGACCTCACCGACCATCGTCTTGAAAAAACGTTCGATCAAATCTTGCGGTTCGCTGGGATAACCATCTTGCTCGAGGTGATATTCGAATAAAATTGGAACCTCAAAGACGATTTCAAACCCACGTTCGGTTATCAGTCTCGAGGACCGGCCCGGACGGACCCGCTTCCACTGCTCGAACATCACGAGTTTCCCATCCGGTTGTTTTCGCGGCAAAATCTGCACCGCCACTTTCGTGCCATTCGCGTGCGTGAAGGTGAACGTGTCGTTCAACATGGAGGTTAAGGTGTAACTGATGTCCGTGTCCGAGATGACTTCTGGCATGTTCCATCCCCTTTCTTTCAGCTTGGTGGGTGGTGCTGGGCGAATCTTGAGATTCACCCACAGATCAGAGTACAACCCTTTTGTGTCATCAGAACATTTGGCTCGAGGTTTGGATCAATGAACATCCTTGACGGCCAACACCTCGGTCAGCAGGTAAACGAGTCTTGATTTCAACTGTGCGTACTCGAGACTGCCAGCGAGTTCTGCCCTCGAACGAGGCCGCGCAAACGGCACGTCGATGATCTCCTGGACTCCAGCTCGGGGTCCGTTGGTCATGACGACAATTCGATCCGAAAGATAGATCGCTTCATCAATGTCATGCGTGACCATCACGACGGTTTCAATCGCGCTCGAGTTTGCGGTCTCGTGTGGGCCGCGCACGGGTTCGGTGACATCGCCCTGCCAGAGTTCGTTGAGTTTGTCTTGCAAGCTTGCTCGCGTGAGGGCATCCAACGCGCCGAATGGTTCGTCCAGCAGCATTACCCGAGGATGAATCGCAAAGGCTCGAGCAATCGCCACGCGCTGCTTCATGCCGCCAGAAATTTCGTGCGGACGCTTGTCCTTGTGCGCCCACAAACCCACGGCCCGCAGGAAGGTTTGCACACGACCCATCTGCACCAACGGCTCGAGCTTCGGGCAGGCCGCCTCGACCGCCTCGGCCACATTTTGTTCAACCGTCAACCACGGCAGCAACGAGTAATTCTGGAAGACCACCGCACGTTCCGGTCCTGGCGAGGTGATCGGCGATCCGTCCAACGTGACTGAACCTTTGCTCGGCAACTCGAGGCCCGCGAGGATTGACAAGAGCGTGCTTTTGCCGCAACCGGAATGCCCGATCAGCGAAACGAACCCGCCGCGACGGATGTGCAAATCGACGTTCTCGAGCGCAACATATTCCTGCCCGCGTTTGCCCGGAAAGGATTTGGTCAAGTACGAAATCTCGAGGCCGGTGAAATCAGGAACCGGTGCCGCAATGCTCTGGCCGAACTGGTCAGTTGCCATAGGAAACCCTCCTCGAGAGCCAATCGAAACCGCGATCAAACAGCAATCCTGTCAGACCGATCAGCACGATTGCGCTGATGACTTTTTCGTAAGACAGCGCGTTATAAGAATCCCAGGCGAAGAATCCGATCCCGACCGAACCAGAAAGCATCTCGGCGGCAACGATCACCATCCAGGCGATGCCGAGACTGACGCGCATTCCGGTGACGATGTGCGGCAAGGCGAACGGCAAGAGTACGCGGCGCACGTACCGGTCTTGCGAGAAACTGAAGACCCTCGCCACATTCTGAAAATCTCGAGGGACGCTGGCGACACCAAACGCGGTGTTGAGGACCGTCGGCCAGAGGCTCGTGATGAAGATGGCAAAGACGAGTGCGTTCGGTGCGGATTTCAAAACCACCAACGCAATTGGATACCAAGCGAGCGGCGAAACTGGACGCAAGATTTGCACAATCGGATTCATCAGGCGGTAAATCGGTTTGATCGCCCCCATCGCCATGCCGAGCGGAATCGCCACCAGCGTTCCCAAGCCCCAACCCATTGCCACGCGGGAAAGGCTCGAGATGAGGAGGTAGCCGATGCCCTGATCGTTCGGACCACCGTAATGAAATGGGGATTTCAGGAGTTCCCAAAATACCAGCAACGCCGCCGTGGGAGACGGTAAATCTGCGGTCGCGGCTCGAGCGGCAAACCACAGTGCAAGCGCGATTGACAAGCTGCCGAGCGCGTAAGCCAACGTGATCAAACCCGAGGTCAGCCAAGCGGGCAGCGTGAACGTTTTTGGTTTCTCGAGGATAGATGGATTGATGGATTCTCTTCTCATGTCACCTCCGGGGAAAAGTTGGCAAAGGGCGAAAGGCGAAGAGCAAAGGGCAAAGGAAAAAGCTCGAGCTTGAGATGTTTGGGGTTCAACTTTCGCCCTTTGCCAAGCCCTCACATTATTGATTTCAGGTACGCCTCGGGTTTGGTCGGATCAAACTTCGCCTTGTCGAGCGTCATCGTCCAGGGCTTCATGTCGTCCTCTGGGATCGGCACGCCAACTTCTTTGGCAACCTCGCGGTAGACATCCTGCAAAATCAACTTGTCGGCAATGGCTTTGGCATCGGCGGGCATGGCTTTCAAATATCCAAAGCGGGCGTACTGCGCCATGAACCAAATGCCGTGCGACAGACGCGGGTACGAAACCTTGCCGCCTCGAGAGAACAACATCCGATCCTCGAAATACTGTTTCACGCCGAGACCCGCGCCCATGTCGTAGTAGCCCTCGAGACGCTTGCCGATCACCTCAGGGCTGGCATTCACATACTGTGGTTGGCCGACAGTTGCAGCAGCTTTGCGGATGTTCGGCACGGAGTCCAACCAGGCGGCAGCCTCGAGAATCGCTTTCATCACGGCTTTGAGTTCGTCTTTTCGTGCGGCGAAATCCTTGTTGATGACAAGTGCTTTTTCCGGGTGATGCTTCCAAACTTCCTGGCTGGTGATCGTCGTGAATCCCACATCCTGCGCCACGCCGACACCGTTCCAAGGTTCGCCGACCGAGTACCCGATCATCGTGCCGACCTTCATGTTTGCGACCATTTGCGGCGGCGGAATCGTGATGATGCGTTGCTTGCCGGTCACGCTGGCATCGATGCCAGCGTGCGCGAGGTAATACCTCAACCACATGTCGTGTGTGCCACCGGGGAAGGTCATGGCGAAGGTTGTGTCCTTACCCTCAGCGCTCAGTTTCTCGAGTGCCGCTTTGAGCTTGCTCGGATCGCGCCCAACGCCTTGCAAACTCTTGGCGAGCGTAATGGCCTGACCGTTGTTGCTCAAGGTCATGGCGATGTACATCTCCTTGCCCGCCTGCCCGCCGATGCCGTTGTAAACACTGAACGGCATTCCGTACAGGCAGTGAGCGCCCTGAATGTCATTGTTTAAAACACCATCGCGCAAGGCCGCCCACGATGCCTGCTTGACCACCTCAACATCCACTCCGTATTTCTTGTAGAGCCCCAATTCCTTCGCCATGATCACGCTCGAGGAATCGGTCAGCGCAATAAAGCCGAGCTTGATCGGTCCGGCTGCTGCGGCCCTCAGCCAAACGTGCGGGATGGCGAATGCGGCGCTGGTCGCTGCGGCCACCTTGAAAAATTCGCGGCGTGAAAGGCTGGTCTCGAGTGACAGTGCGGATTTCTTTGCGAGCTTCTTTTTCATAAACCCTCCCTGGGTTGTTGCTGACGAGAAAATAAGGATGTTGGCCGTCTCGAGTGTGCGAGCAGATTCGCGGTTGGTGCTTCGTGCGCGTTGAGGTCGGTTTGGTTCAGTCAGCGGAGAGCACTTCTCGTGCGGGCTCGAGTGTGATTTTGGATTTCATCGCTTGTTGTGCCCGCTCGAGGTCGTCGCGCAAACGTTTGATCTCGAGGCGCAGCACTGAAACGTAGAACAGCGCAAAACTGAGTGTGGCGAGAACGGTCAAGAGGAAGAAAATGTTCTGTGGTCGGTCATGTCCGATGCCCGCAAAGACGAGCGGCAGTACGAATCCGCCAAGGCCACCGAGCAGCCCAACCAGCCCGCTGACCACGCCGATGTCTTTGCCATACCAGTGCGTGACGAGTTTGTAATTGCTGGCCTTTCCTACACCCATGCCAACGCCCATCAGCACGGTTAGAGAGACGAAAACAGGCAGCGTAATCAGGCTCGAGGGCAGTGCGAGTGCGGCGAACGCAACGATCATGACGATAAACGATGCGAGCGTGACGGGACGTGCGCCGAATTTGTCGGAAAGGTAGCCTCCGACGGGACGCAGCAAACTGGCCGGGAAAATAAACAACGCGGTCAGCAAGCCCGCGAGTTGCAGATCGATCTCGTAAACCTTGATGTAATACCTTGGCAATGAAAGCGACAGCGCGACATACGCCCCGAAGAAGACCACGTAGTACAAACCGAATCGCCAGACCTGAACGTTTTTGAGCGGCTCGAGCCATTCGGTCATGCCCTTACGACTGACCCCAATCTTGTCTCGAGGTGCGGAGGCGTACAAGAAAAATGCGGTCACAAGAAGAAGCACGCCGTAGAGCGAGGGCACGATTCGCCAACCCGCGAGCGGCCAAAATGCAGTGAGTGCGCTCGAGGCTGGAATCACGGTGATCAGAATCGGTGCGATCAATTTGGTGATGCTCGCGCCAACGTTGCCCGCACCGAAAGTCCCTAGGGCCAACCCTTGGCGTTCTCGAGGAACCCAAGCGGCGATCCAAGCGTTGCCAATCGCAAACGAAACGCCCGCCAAACCGATGAAAAACGCGAGCGACAAAATGCTCGAGAACGTTGTGAGCCAAGGCAGCAAGAACATCGTGCTGGCGGTGGCGAGCATCAGCACGAAGAAACTGTTTTTGCCACCGTACCGTTCGGCGATGATTCCGGCAGGCAGGCGCAAGAGTGAACCGGTCAGGATCGGAATCGCAGTCAGTAAAGCAAATTGACCATCGTTCAAACCAAGTTCTTTGCTGAGCGGCACGCCAATGATGGCGAAGATCACCCAGATGGCGAACATCATTGTGAAGCCGAGTGTGGCGGCGGTGACGACACGGCGTTGTGCGCTCGGCCCGTCAAAAGCGGCAATTGCTGGCGTTGAAACTCGAGTGCGCGAACCTCGAGCGAACACACCGGAGATCAGTGCGTTGTATCCGCGTGGCAGGCTCGAGACGTGATTGGGATTGAACGCATTCGCCTCGCTCACACCGATGCGTTCGATGTTGGCGGCTGAGACTTTGAACGCGGGCATCCTCGAGACCGGATCGAGCATTGGATTCGTGACGCGATTCACGGCCTCCACGCCAGCGAAATGAAACGGTGCAAAAATCGTGTCTTCCCGGATGTTGCTCGAGACGGCAACATCGAACTCCGCTTCGCCTCGAGCAGTCGTCACGCGCACGCGATCTCCACGCTCGAGTTTGTGAAATGCCGCAAGGTTCGGGTGTAACTCGAGGCTTGGGCGTGTGACTTTGTTCAGGCGTTTGTTGCGTCGCGTTTGTGTGCCGGATTGGTAGTGCTCGGCCAGTCGGCCAGTCGAAAGCCAAACTGGGTATTCACTGTTCGTCTGCTCGAGGTTGCGTTTGTGCGTCGTCACGCTCAGGTGGGCGCGACCGTCGGCATGTGCGAACGAGGTCTTAAATGGTTCCGGCGTTCCGGGATGGTCTTTGCTCGGGCAGGGCCAGAAAATGCCGTCACCTTCGAGCCGTTCGTAACTGATGCCGCTGTAATCTGCCGGAGCGCCACGGGTTGCACGGGCGAGTTCATCAAAAATTTCTTGTGGGCTCGAGAAGTGAAATCCCTCGTTCATACCCAAACGTCGCGCGATCTCGCACAAGATCTTCCAATCGGCCCGAGCTTCACCGGGAGGATTTGACACTTGACGGCGACGCAAGACGCGGCCTTCAAGGTTCGTCATCGTGCCGTCCTCTTCGAGCCACATGCTGCCGGGAAGCACCACGTCCGCCAATGCTGCCGTCTCGGACAGATAGAAATCCACGACCACCAAACCATCCAACGCCTCGAGTTTGCGCGAAACATTCGCGCTGTTTGCCGCGCTGATCGCCGGGTTGGAACCCATCACGAACAAGCCCTTGACCACGCCGCCACAATTCTCGAGCAATTCTTGAGCGCTCAAACCTTTGTGCGGCAAGTCGCGTTCGGCGATGCCCCAAAAGGCAGACATCTTGGCTCGAGCATCGGGGTTCTCGATCAGTTGATACCCGGGAAGTTGATCGGCCTTCTGCCCGTGCTCGCGTCCGCCCTGACCGTTGCCCTGGCCCGTCAATGGCGCGTAAAACCCACCGAGGGAAAGGGCAAGATTGATCATCGCTTTGATCGTGTCCACACCTTGCGATTGCTGCTCTGGCCCGCGCCCGGAAAGGATCAACAGGCCGCCGGGTTCTCGAGATTTTTCGGCCATCAAGCGGGCGAGTTCTCGAATCATGATCGGTTGCAATCCAGCCTGCGCTGCGGCCCAGGCGGGTGTACAAGATTTGACGCTTTCGGCCACTGCATCCCAACCAATTGTGCGTGCCTCGAGAAAATCTTGATCCTGCCAGTTTTCGGAAACGATCACGTTTTGCAATCCGAGTGCGAGTGCCAGATCGCCTCCGGGCTGCACCGGAATGTGAATCGTGCCCAACTTCGTGCTCGGTGTCGCTCGAGGATCGACCACGATGATGCTCGCGCCACGTTTGCGGGCTCGGGTCACAAATTGCGCAATCGGTGGCAACGTCTCGGCCAGATTGCTGCCCCACAAAACGATGCAACTGGCCTCTGCCACGCGCTCGAGTGGAAAGGGGAGACCGCGATCAAGTCCATACGTTTGCCGCATCGCTGCGCCTGCCGTAGACATGCAGAAGCGTCCATTGTAATCGATGTTTGCGGTGCGCAAAGCGACTCGAGCGAACTTGCCCAGGAGGTACACTTTCTCGTTCGTCAAGCTGCCGCCGCCGAAAACCCCAAACGCATCGCGTCCGTATTTTGATTGCACACCGTTGACCAATCGCGTGATTCGCTCGAGAGCCTCGTTCCAACTGGCAGGCACGAGCTTGCCGTTTTTGCGCACGAGCGGCGAAAGAAGACGTTCCGGGTGGTTCGGTTCCTCGAGCGCCGCCAGGCCTTTCTTGCAAACGCTGCCGTGCGCCACCGGGCAACGCGGCGTGCTGCGCAATCCGAGCAACGCTTCGCGGCCATCGGCTTGCGTGGCGTGTTCGATCTCAAAGCTGCATTGTACCGCGCAGTACGGGCAGGTCGTCAGCGTGATCGAAGGCTCGAGGTTGAGGGTGGAATTCAAAGTCATTGGGCTCCGTAGGGTGTGCATCATGCGAGGGATGTGTTACATGAGGCGCACAGTTCAATGTGGCACGGTGCGCATGGCGCACCCCATGTTGTTCAGTCGTCAGCGGCGGCCAGGACTTGCTGGCTCAAGTTCGTGCTGAGGTGCGAGGGCAAGTGTTCTCGAGTCAGTTCGATCAGTTTTGCAGGCAGTTCGCTGATTGGAATTCTGTCCGCAATTTTGTCGGCGAGACGGGCGTTACGGCCAATTTTTCCGCCGATGTACACATCGACGGCATCAACCATTTGCCCATCGATTTTGACTTTCGTGCCCTGCAGTCCAAAATCCCCGATGTGATGGCTCGAGCAGGCGTGTTGGCAGCCACTCCAGTGAATGCGCAACGGTTTGGCGAGCGGTAAGGCTTCGAGTTGAGCCTCGAGTGCATGCGTGACCTCGAGCGCTCGGGATTTTGTTTCGATCAGGGCGAACGGGCAGAATTCGATGCCGGTGCAACTGACGACACCCTCGGCGACTTTGCTGGGAAATGGCGAGTGCGCCAGGAAGAACGGATGCTCGAGCAGTTCGTCCACCCGAGATTCTTCGATGTTTGGCAAGAGGATGTTTTGTTCAATCGTGAATCGTGCCTCGCCGTTGCCAAATTTGTCGGCAAGGTCTGCCAGTTGTTCGAGCGCCATGCCGGTCGTGCGTCCAACCGCGACGTGAGCGGCAACGTAGACCAATCCCGGTTGTTTTTGCGCGTGAATCCCAAGTGGTGAGTGTGGATCGCCCGGAGTGCGCAAATCCTCGCCAGCCCGCTCGAGCGCGTGCCCGAGGTGTACCTCGAGTTCGCGGCGGAATTTCTCAAATCCCCACAGTTCGATCAGCCATTTCAAACGCGACTTGTGGCGTTCCTCGCGTGGGCCGTGCAAGTTAAAAAGTTCGACGATGCCGCGTGTCACCTCGAGCACCTGCGGGATGGTCACGAAGACATCGATTTCGCTGGCGAGTTTCGGAAATTTGCCGCCGACCGCACCGCCAACCATGACGTTAAATCCGAGTTGCTGCGTGCCGTCATGATCAAGTTCTCTGGCCGGGTACATGCCAATGTCGTTCGTGGCTGCGCCCACATCGTCTGGGTGTCCGGTGATGTGAAAGTTCATTTTGCGCGGCAGGTTCGCGGTGGCGGGATTTCCCTCGAGTCCATTCGTGACCCAGTCCGAGACCTCCCGCACGACGGGCAGCGCATCGAAAATTTCACGGGCGCAAATTCCGGCGACGCTCGAGGTCACGACGTTGCGAATGCTGTCCATGCCGGTCTGAATGCTCGAGAGGCCAACCGCCCGCAGGCGCTCGAAGATTTCTGGGATTTGTGACATTTCGATGTAACGGAGTTGGATCTGTGCTCGAGTCGTCACATCCACCAGATCGTGTCCAAACTCTTTGGCGATGCCTGCGATCACGCGCAGTTGCTCGCTCGAGGCCGTGCCGCCGGGAATGCGGATGCGTTGCATCAGCGTGCCGTCCTTGCGATACCAGAAACCGATCCATTTGATGCGTTGTTTGTCGTCTTCAGAGAGTTCACTTGCTTGCATCGCTGCGAGTCGCGGGAATTCGTTGAGCAACTCGAGACCCAATTTTTCGGCTTTGATGCGTTCAATGGGGTTCAAGGCTTGATTCCTCCGGTGATCTGCTGCGCTCAGGCTGGTGCGTTCAGGGTCAAATCTGTTGGCGCAATTCTGTTGAAGCGGTGTCTTGCGTTTGCATTGAGACTCGGTTCGCCTGAACCAAGCTTCGATTTGAAAGTAGCGCACTTTGATGCGCAATGTCAAACAAAATATGTTCACTTGGTCAGATCTATTAATACAAATTGCAGGAATTTTGGCTATCTGAGCAAAATGTCATCACTAAATTGCGCAAAGTGTCATAAAAAACTGGACGCGGTGGCAAGAAATCGTGGTCATGGAATCGATTGCAGCAAAAAATAGACTCGCATCAAATCTCGAGACGCAACTTGTGACTGCCGCTGTTACACTCGGCAGGTTGACCCACGACTTGATCCAAATGGTTCGAATCGGCGATGCTCGAGCCAAATCGTCCAGTTCCGAAACGAGGCACACCATGTCAGACGCACAAATTCTTTCTGGAGACCCAGCAGCCGCCGCCCTCTTGAACCGCGCAAAACAAGAAATGCTCGAGCTTCCATTCGTCCCGCACCTGCACGTGATTCGTGTCGGCGATGATCCGGCCAGCATCTCCTACACGCGATTGAAGGCCCGTCGCGCCGTCAAGATCGGTCTGGCGAGCACCCTGCACGAACTGCCCGCCGACACCAGCGAGGCGCAACTTCTCGAGTTCGTGCAGAACTTAAACGCCGATCCGAGCGCCAATGGCATCTTGGTGCAACTCCCATTCCCGAAAGGCTCGGGCATCCGCGAGGCCGTGATCCTCGGTGCGATTCACCCGGACAAAGATGTGGATGGCTTAACCCCAATCAATGTCGGACGGCTCTGGAGCGGACAGCCCGGATTGCGGCCCTGCACACCGGCAGGCACGATCTCAATGCTGGACCACTACGGCATCGCACTTGAGGGAAAACACGTTGTGATTGTCAACCGTTCGCAACTGGTCGGTAAACCACTCGCGGCACTCGCGCTTGAGCGTAACGCCACCGTGACCCTGGCACACTCGAGGACCAAAGATTTGCCGAACGTGACCCGAACTGCGGATATTCTCGTGACCGCTGTTGGAAGGGCGAATTTCATCACGCCCGAGATGGTCAAACCCGGCGCTGTGGTTTTGGATGTCAGCGTCAACCGAATCACCGATTCATCGGGTGCCGAAAAACTCGTCGGTGACTGTGCTGCGGGCGTTTCGGGCGTGGCCTCGGCGTTGACACCGGTTCCGGGTGGAATTGGTCCGATGACGGTTTCGCACCTGTTGTACAACACGGTGCTCGCAGCAAAATTACAGAGGCATTGACCAAACTCGAGCCTTTAACATTTCTCAATTCAGGCCGTATGTCGTGAAACCGACGTGAGCGACCTGCGCTTGCCTTACCATGTCGTTTGTGAATAGAAGCCATTCTCAACTTTCAACCATTCAAACCTCGAGCCGTGTTTTTTGTGGTGTGATCCTGTTTACAGTTGCAGCGGCGCTCTCGAGCCCGCAGGTCACAGCGCAAGTTGGCGGGCGAATCAATGGCAAGTACAGCGGCAGGATCGAGGCGAGTGCCGATGCGGGCGCAGTCTTCAACCTGTTTATGGGCGACCGAGACTTCGATTTCCGCACCGAGATCCAACTGGTTGAGGATGCGTCTGGCCGCGTGACCGGCAATGCACAATTTCTGGATCAAAAAAACCGTCGCAGTGTCGGCAATCCGACCGGTCAACGCACGGGCTCGAGGTTGCGTTTCAGCATCCCGTTGCGTGAGAATTGTGCCCCGATCCAAGTCAAAGCCGTGGTCGGCGCTGAGGGCGATGTCCTCAGCTTCTCGGGCAGCAAACAAACCGTAAAATGCAGTGGATCGGGCATCAGCGTGGATGTCGTCATCAAACTCAAGGCGTTCACGCTCGCAAGGTAAGGCAGGATTCTCAAGCCCATCATCTGAAGCCGGGATTCTCGGGCCTGTCGAATCTGTTAGCCTTCAAACCATGAGCATTGCCTATGAGTATTGAAGGCGCGGGCGGCATGAACATCATCATCACAGGGGCCTCGAGCGGCATCGGCGAGGCGATTGCCAGACAATTGGCCTCGGAGGGCCACAGGCTGGTTCTGGCGGCACGCAGGGCGGATAAACTCGAGGCGTTGGCCCGTGAGATCAACCCTTCCGGCAAACGGGTGATTGCAGCGGCAACCGACATCACCAAGCCGGGGGACCTCGAGACGCTGGTCGCTCGAGCCCGAGGCGTGTTCGGGGCGGTCAGTGCGGTCATTAACAACGCAGGAATCTCTGGAACCGAATCAGGCAAGCCCGGAAAATGGTGGCTCGAGGGTCCAGATGGACCACGTGCCCTGCTCGAGACGAACCTGAACGCTGCGATTGAACTCACACGGCTTGTGCTGCCCGAAATGCTCGAGAATCGATCCGGGGCAATCATCAACATCGGCTCGGTCGCCGGACGAATCGGAGCCTCGAGCCTGTACAGCGCCAGCAAATTTGGACTTCGCGGCTTCAGCCTGGGCCTGCGCCGCGAACTCTTGGGAACCGGCGTGACCTCGAGCCTGATCGCCCCCGGCTACATCAAGACCGAGATGACCGCCGGGGTTAACCTGCCCATGCCGGGACCAGACATCGTGGCGAAAGCCGTCTCCAAGTTGCTGCAACACCCCAAAGCCGAAGTGATCGTGCCGGGGTGGTATCGCGGTTTAATCTGGCTCGAGATGCTCGCCCCAGCGATTGGAGATCGTCTTTTGCGGTCAACCTGACCTAGGATAATGCCGTTCAGGACTGTCTTCTTGGGGCGACTTATCGTGTGGTGCGATACTTCAGACCACAAAATGCAAATAAGTGTGTCGGAATCCCACCTTTTCATATCACGCCTGTGATAGCATCGTCCCTGAGGGCATTCCTCGACCTGAGGGCTGAGCGGTATCGCTCAAATCAAGCTTTTTTGGGTCAGATTCAGGGAGGCTAGGGACATGGCGAAGAAGAAGACGATCACGAAATCGGACTTGATCGATACGCTCGCCGACAAGACCGCGCACAGGAAGAAAGACGTCAAAGCACTGCTTGACACGTTCGTTTCCGAGGTTGCCGGTGCGCTTGTCAGGGGCAACAAGATTCAAATCACTGGTTTCGGCACGTTCGAGGTTCGGACCCGCAAGGCACGTACCGGCGTGCGTCCAGGGACAACCTCAAAGATTAAGATTCCTGCCTCGAAGTACCCGGCTTTTAAACCCGGCAAGGCACTGAAGGATCAAATCAAGAAGTAATGCTCGAGGATCAATAATACAATTACCTGAACTCGAGGAGTTGGCTGGCCTCGAGTTTCTTTTGTCAGTTCTTCATCTTTTGGCTCAAGTCAATCGCTGTGCAGGTTTTTGAGTATTTTCATGAGGAGTGAACTGATTCTCGAGTCCCTCTCGTGAACTGAGTGAACCTGATGCTGGAAACAGCAGTTCCATAAAACGGTGTCAAAATCGTGACGAAAACGTGGGAAAATTGCGTCGGTATCGGCAAAAAAGCGTAAGCCAGATGGCTTGCTCAAACGCCGCAAGCCTGCTAGATTGCCGTATCACCCAATCGCACCCGCATTCAATCCGGGGCGAAATTTAGGAGGCCGTATGCGAAAGACACTTCTGGCAATGGCATTATTGACCCTCTCGAGCACCGTTTTATCGGTTGCGAGTGCAGCACCGTACATCACACCATCAAAGTGGTTCGCGGGCGATCCAGATGCGGTCAAGACCGGTGGCGTTTTGCGCGAAAGCAACGCGGGCGAGTACAGCGGCCTGAATTACTTTTTCGAGCGTGTCAGTGGCGCAATCCCTGAATTCACCTCGGCGGGTGGGTTGTTGACGCTTGACCCTTCAACGCTCGAGTACATCCCATACCAGGCCGAAAGCTATACGGTTTCCAAGGACAAGAAGACGTGGACCGTCAAGATTCGCAAGGGCATGAAGTGGTCTGATGGCAAACCGGTGATCGTTGACGATTACATCACCAGTTTCAAGATTTACACCGATCCAGCCGTCGAAAGCTCTTACGCCGACGGTTACTTTGTGAATGTCAACGGTCAGGCGAAACCGATTGTGTTCTCGAAAGTGGACGATGACACGATCAAGATCACCTTCCCGGTGGCAAAAGTCGATGCGATTGAAACGCTTGCGTTCTTTCGTGTGCAACCGGCACACATTTTCGGACCGGTGTACGCCAAGGACCCCAAGAAGGTCAAAGAAGTCTGGCCGCTCAACGTGGACCCGAAAGAGATTGTCAGCCTTGGTGCCTTCAAGCTCGCCAGCTTCCGTCAGGGTGAACGGGTTGTGTTTGAAAAGAACCCGACCTTCGGCGAGTGGAACAAAGACGATAAGGGTCGTCCACTGCCATACCTGGACGGCATCACCGAAAAGCAGTACAAGGACCGCAACGCACTGGTCGCCGGTTGGTTGTCCGGTGAATTTGAGACCTTCACCCCATTGAACGCCGATGACATTGCACAGACCAAATCCCGCATCGACGGTGGTCAATTGAAAGCGACCTTGAAGGTCAACATCGGTTTGGGCAGCACTGCCGACCGGGTTGTGTTCAATCACAACAAACGCGGCAATGACTTCAAAAAGGGCTTGTTCCGCAACGCTGAATTCCGTCGTGCGGTCAGTCACGTCACCAATCGCGCCGCCATGGTCGATATTGCCCTCGGTGGCCTCGGCTCGCCTGCCTACAGCGGCGTTTATGGCTACTTGAAGCAATGGGTCAACAAGGACGTGCCAAAGTTCGATTACGACCTCGAGAAGGCCGGAGCGATCTTCAAGAAGCTCGGTTTCAGCAAGAAGGATGCCGATGGTGTCCTGGTGGACAACAAAGGCCGCAAGCTCGAGTTTGATTTGGTCTACAACGCACCGAACTCGCGCCGTGCTCGTCTGGCCCAAGTGCTGGTCGGCGATGCGAAGAAGGCTGGTCTGAAAATCAACCTCGCACCAGTCCCGAACGCCAACTGGGGCGACATGCTTGACCGTGACGACAACAAGGCCGACGCGCCAGATTTCGATGCGATCATTGTGGCGGTTGGCGGCGGTGGATTCATCTTCCCGTTCAGTGAATTCCAGGAACTCTGCAAAGGCGAAGGCCACTGGTGGAACAAGACGGGCAAGTGCCAAGACACCTGGGAGAACCAGATTGAAGCCCTGTACGAACGTGGAACTCGAGAGTTTGACACCAAGAAGCGCATCGCCATTGGTTTCAGCATCCAGAACGTCTACGCGCAGCAATTGCCACAGATCT
The DNA here is from genome assembly GCA_031418155.1 of Deinococcales bacterium. Taxonomy (GTDB): domain Bacteria; phylum Deinococcota; class Deinococci; order Deinococcales; family JAAFIG01; genus JANOWZ01. The sequence continues at coordinate 12,001 of JANOWZ010000074.1, read as the reverse complement.
TCTTGACCGCCCTCAACTTGCACGCCGCCTGGGACAACAGGCTCCAAGGCGAGTACACCGCAGACCTGATCAGCCCATTGACTGGTACGCGGGACCTGAACACGCTCTGGCTCAAGCAGTAAATTTGTCTTGTCGGGACGCGGCTCGGCTGCGTCCCGACAAAATTTGGCACTCGAGTCCGATCCACAACAACAGAATTTCCTTTTGCCTACTGACATCGTTTTGAACGCCGCTGCCCCGTTTGACGTACTACCCTCAACTCGAGCAGATCAAATCACTGGCTCGAGATTCGGAGTTTATGTTCACATTTATTGTAAGGCGAATTCTGGCTCTGATTCCCGTGTTTTTTGGCGGGACCATCCTCCTTTTTGGCCTGATGCAACTTGCTCCAGGCGATATGCTCAGCAACATGCGCCAAGACCCTCGGGTCAAGCCCGAAACGATTCTCAGGCTCGAGAAGAAATTCTTGCTCGACCAGCCGATCCCGGTTCAATATGGTGCTTGGATTTTTAACCTGGTGCAGGGCGACCTGGGCAATTCGTTTATTTATGGCGATCAACCTGTGACCGCCGTGATCGGTCGCCCCATCGTTAATTCCCTTTGGATTGTGATTCCAGAGTTGATCCTCGGGTATTTGATCTCGATACCGCTCGGGGTCTTCACCGCCCTGCGACAAAACAAATTCCCGGACATCGCCATCGGGGTCACGTCATTTTTCTTGGCGGCCTTTCCGAGTTTTTTCTTGGGCCTGATCATCGTGTTTTTGTTGCTGAACTTTAAGTTCGCCACCGGGTTTGCCCTCTTACCGATTGGCGGCATGACCAGCGACACCCATGATTTTATGAACCCGCTCGAACAATTCCTGGACATTGCACGACACGCTATCGCACCGATTTTCACGCTGTTGCTGCTCGATGCCTCGATCTCCTCCAGGTTCTTCCGGGCGCAAATTCTCGATGCGCTTGGACAGGATTACATTCGCACCGCAAAATCTAAGGGCTTGTCCGAAAACATCGTCATGTACAAACACGTTTTGCGCAATGCCAGCGTGCCTTTTATCGCCTCGATTGGCGGCACGCTTCCCGGCCTGATCGGTGGTGCGGGATTGATCGAGTACATTTTCAACTGGCCCGGAATCACGCCAACCATCCTTGCCGCGCTCGGTGCAAAAGATGTTTTTATGTATGTTGGATTTGTCGCCATGACCCTGGTCCTGCTCGCCATTGGTAACCTGATCGCGGATTTGCTGCTTGCGGTGGTTGATCCCAGAATCAGGTACGGCTGATGGCGGCGACACAGCTTTCAAGCACCTCGAGCCAAACACGGGAACGCTCCGAGGCCCTGACGCAGTTTCAGGTCTTTGGTCAGCAATTTCGCAAGAACAAAACCGCTATTTTTGGCCTGCTGATGTTGATCGTGCTTTATTCCGGTTCGTTGTTCGCACCGCTGATTGCACCGTATGGCATGGACGAATACAGCACCACCGATATCACCGGTTTCGCGCCACCAACTCGAGTTTACTGGCGTGATCCTCAAACGGGTGCGTTTGGGCCGTTTGTTTACAATGTCAAACGCGAACGGGATTTGGTGTCGTTTGAACTCAAATTCACCGAGGACAAGGCGACAAAATGTCCAGTGAATTTTCTGGTGCGCTCGAGCGAACGAAAGTACAAGCTGTTTGGTTTGATCCCTTCAGATTTGCATTTGTTTGGTGTCGATGCTCCGTGCAAAGTGTTCCTGTTCGGTGCGGACGAGGTGGGCCGTGATTTGTTCTCGAGAATCTGGTTCGGGTCACAGGTCTCGCTGACCATCGGTATCCTCGCGGTTTTGGTTTCGTTTACCATCGGTCTGTTCATGGGTGGGATAGCCGGATTCTTTGGCGGCTGGCTGGACAACCTGATCATGCGAATCACCGAGATTCTCTCGGCGGTGCCCGATTTGTTCCTGTTGGCGATCTTGACCAGTTACCTGCCCAAAAGTGTTGATCCGCTCTTGCTGTTTTACGCGATGGTGGCGGTTCTCTCGTTTGTGGGTTGGGGCGGTTTGGCTCGAGTGGTTCGTGGCCAGATCCTTTCTTTGCGCGAGGCCGATTTTGTGCAGGCGGCCACCGCTTTGGGGGCACAACCGGGCCGGATTATCGCTCGACATTTGCTTCCGAATATCGCCTCGTACATGCTCACGGTAGCGTTTCTGGCGATTCCCTCTTTCATCCTGACCGAAAGCACGCTTTCTTACTTGGGCTACGGCGTGCGTGAACCGCAGGCCAGTTGGGGCGCGCTGCTGCAAGATGTCCAAGATGGCGGCTTCGGAACGTTTATTTACCGTCCGTGGATTCTGATCCCAGGGTTCTTCATTGTGCTTGCGATTCTCGCCTGGAACCTCTTCGGCGATGGCGTGCGTGATGCCTTCGACCCCAAGAAACGTCGTTGAACCCTGATGGTGTGCACCGTTGGGCCACTGGACGCTGCTGTGAATAAAAAATAGAATCACAAGAATTAAAATTGGAGGCTCAACCGCAATGGCAAACATAGAGACGCTTCTGGATGTCAAGAATTTGAAAACGTACTTTTATACCGATGAGGGTGTGGTCAAATCCGTTGATGGTGTGACCTTTCACATCCAGAAGGGCGAGACGCTGGCCGTGGTCGGTGAGTCCGGTTCGGGCAAATCGGTGACGAGCCTTTCGATCATGCGTTTGATCGCCACTCCTCCGGGCAAAATTGTTGAGGGTGAGATCACCTTCAAAGGAAAAGACGGTCAAGCTCGAGACATCACCAAACTTTCCGAACCCGAGATGCGCAAAATCCGTGGCAATGACATTTCGATGATCTTCCAAGAACCGATGACCAGCCTCAACCCGGTCTACACCGTCGGTGATCAGATCGCTGAAGCCGTATCGTTGCATCAGAACAAAAACCGCAAAGAGGCGATGGAGGTCGCGGTCACGATGCTCGAGTTGGTCGGGATTCCCGAACCTCGTCGGCGCGTCACGAATTATCCGCATCAGATGTCGGGCGGTATGCGTCAGCGTGTGATGATTGCGATGGCGCTCTCGTGCAATCCGGCGCTTTTGATTGCCGATGAACCGACCACAGCCTTGGACGTGACGATTCAGGCGCAAATCCTGGATTTGATGCGCAAGCTGCAACGCGAGATCGGCATGAGTATTTTGTTCATCACACATAACCTTGGCGTGGTTGCTGAAATGGCGGATCGCGTGGTCGTGATGTACGGCGGTCGCGTGGTCGAAGAGGGCGATGTCATCGAGATCTTCAAACGCCCCAAGCACCCGTACACGATTGGACTTCTGAACAGCATCCCGACTGTGGATTACTCGAGCGGTGAAAGTAAACGCCTTGAGGCGATTCCGGGCAACGTGCCAAACCCGTTGTACCTACCGAGCGGTTGCGCCTTTCATCCGCGTTGCAAGTACGTGCAAGATGCCTGCAAAGCCACTGTCCCACTGCTCGAAGATACCGGTGAGGGTCACATGAGCCGTTGCCTGCGTTGGAAGGAGCTTTCATGACCGCCCCCGTCTCTTCCCCATCAAGCACTTCCGGTGCGAGTGTGAAGCCTCTTCTCGAGGTCAACAACCTCACCAAATTTTTCCCGATCCGTGGCGGGCTGCTCTCGAGGGTTGTGGCGAACGTTCAGGCCGTCAGCGACATCTCCTTCAAGATTGGCAAGGGCGAGGTTTTGGGCTTGGTCGGCGAGTCCGGTTCGGGCAAAACCACGGCGGGCCGCGCAATTTTGCGATTGATCGAACCGACCTCTGGCGAGGTCAAGTACGACGGTGTGGACATCACCAAGATTTCCAAGAACGAGATGCGCGAGTACCGCAAGCGAATGCAGATCATCTTCCAGGACCCGTTCGCGTCCCTGAATCCACGCATGACCGTCGGTGACATCATCGGGGAGGCACTCGAGATTCACAAGCTTGCCAGCGGTCAGGCACGCACGGATCGTGTCGCAGAACTCCTCAAGCGCGTTGGGCTTTCGCCGGACCACATGCGCCGCTACCCACACGAGTTCTCTGGTGGTCAACGCCAACGCATCGGCATCGCCAGGGCACTTGCAGTCGATCCGCAGTTTATCGTCGCTGATGAACCGGTTTCTGCGCTTGATGTTTCGATTCAGGCGCAAGTCGTTAATCTACTCGAGGATTTGCAACGTGATCTGGGCTTGACACTGCTGTTCATCGCGCACGATTTGGCGGTCGTCGAGTACATCTGTGATCGCGTGGTCGTGATGTACCTCGGCAAGATCATGGAGATCGCCAGCGCCAAAGAGTTGTATCTCAACCCTAAGCACCCGTACACGGAAGCCCTGTTGTCAGCCGCGCCGATCCCGGACCCAACGATCAAACGCAACCGCATCATCCTCGAGGGTGACATTCCCAGCCCGATCAACCCGCCGTCGGGTTGTGTCTTCCGCACCCGTTGCCGCTACAAGATCGCCGAGTGTGAACACACCGTTCCCGAGCTTAAAGAGGTTGCGCCTGGTCATTTCAAGGCGTGCATCCGTGACGACGTGCTGTAAGAAAGCAACATCTGAAAGGCTCGGGTCGATCCAGGCTCGAGCCTTTTCCTTTTACAGCAATTTCGGGATTTCTTGAGAATGCCTTTTTTCTCAAAAAATCCCCGAGTGATACGGGTGACAAAGAGCGGCCCACCGGGTCGAAATCTTGGGGACCAAGATTTCGACAAGAAGGACATCGGCAAAAATTGACGAATTTCGCTTTTGGAATTCTCAATCATTGCCGAAGCCACTGTAAACCATTTGCAAATTCCTGAACCACTCGAGCACAACCCTAAGCCATACCGAGTTCTCGGGCCTTGCCCAACGCCCCCATTCGGTCCTGGGCATCCAACTTGCGGTATAGGTTTTCAAGGTGGTCCTTGACCGTCTCAGGGCTCAGGCCGATGCTTCGGGCGATCTCTTTGTTCGTCAAACCGGAGGCCAGCAACGCCAGCACCTCGAGTTCACGTTTGGTCAATGCGGGCAAATCTGGGCCGTTTGGAAAGATGCGCAGGCTCGAGTCCTGACAGAGCTTGCGGATCAGGCTGGCGAGCCGCGCCGCCTCCGTTTCCTTGCTGACGAACGCAACCGCGCCCGCCGAACGGGCCGCACCGACCAAAGCCGCCTCACTGAAGGTCGTGAGCATGATGATCCGCGCCTGCGGCAAGAGTTGAGAGATGCGTTTGCACGCCTCGAGCCCGTCTAGGTTCGGCATCTTCACATCCAGCAACACCGCATCCGGGCGCAACCGTTCGCACAATGCGACCGCCTCGAGCCCATCGCTGGCCTCACCGACCACATCCAACTCGAGGCCGCGCAACCCATAGGCGATGCCGATGCGAAACAGTGGATGATCGTCGGCGATCACAACTTTCAGTGCCGAACTCATGCGTTCACCCGACCGTGGTTTCGGGCCAATTCGGGTTTGAGTGTGATGCGCAATGCCGTTCCGGGACGGTCATACATCCGCTCGAGCGTTCCGCCGTGAGCAAGCACGATTTGCCGTGCAATAAACAACCCCAAGCCGCCTGTGCCGCTGGTGAATTCCTGTCCGGCCAGTTGCACCCGTTGCGAATTGAACGGCTGGGCCAGCACTTCGAGGTCCGCCTGCAATCCAGGACCGTCATCGGCTATCGTCAGGGTTGGCCCGTTCACCTCGATGCGAATCACACTTTTTGCGTAACGAAGGGCGTTCTCGAGCAGGTTGGTGCAGGCACGCTCAAGTTCGGCACTTGTGGCCAGCGCCCGACCAGAACCACCGACGATCAGGCTGAGGTTCTTGCTGCGGGCGGCTGGATTGAATCGAGCCTCGAGCGTGCGGGCGAAGGCGCTTAAATCCATCGGCTCGAGTTGAATCTCGATGTTTTCACGTTCAAAGCGGTGCGCATCGACCATGCGTTGGACCAGGGCCAGCAACGCCTCGTTTTCGGCCCTCAAGCTCGAGACGAGTTGCACCCGTTCCTCACGGCCCAAGTGTTCGTTCTCACGGATGACCTCAAGCACGTGGTTCGCAGCAATGATCGGGGTCTTCAGGTCGTGTACCAACGTCGCCATGAACGCGCTTCGTTTGGACTGCTCAGAACGCAAGGCATCCAATGCGCTCGAAATGGCCGCCCGCACCGTTTCGATCTCACTGGGCAGGTCATGCAAATCCGGGAGTTGAATCGCGGCGAGTCGAGCGCCCGGTTTGGCGATGCTCGAGACGGCATCGGCGAGTTTGGTCAGCGGTTGCAGCAACAAGGTGGACACGACATACCCGACCAGCACCGAGATCAAAGCAATTGCCAGCAACCATGCCATGTACAGGGACCACCTGCTCGAGTCCTCACCGGCCAGCGGCAACAGGTAAATCAATGCCATCACGACGTTTGGGGCCAAGGCCAACAGCGCCACGACAATCGCCAGGGTCCAGCGCAGGCTGAGCGAACGACGCAACGGTACTCCGGTACGGCGTGAGTGATCGTCGGACCCCATCAGGCTCGAGGTTGAGGCGTTGGCGGGCTTGCCCATCATGGCTCGAGTCTACGGTGCAAAGTGATGTGGAAACGTGCAATCACGACGCGCGGTGTTCTAAGCTAAACGGCATGGACGGACCAACCGACAGTGTCGCCCTCGAGTTCTTGCGGGCAAGCCGAAAATTCTTTTTGCAATCTCAAACCTTGGGGGAACGCGCACTCGAGCAGGTTCCAGAGGCCAAGATCCACCATCATCCAGAGGAATCGAACAGTTTGGCGGTTATTGTCAAGCACATGGCAGGCAACATGCGCTCGAGATGGTCAAACCTGTTTGGCAGTGATGGCGAGGCGGCCAACCGTGACCGTGATGCAGAATTCGCTGAGGACAGCCGCACAAAATCGGCAATTCTCGAGGAATGGGCTGCGGGTTGGACTGTGTTCTTTGCGGCCTTCGATGCGCTCGAGCCTGAAGACTTGACGCGAACCATCACGATTCGCGGCGAATCCATCAGCGTGATCGAAGCCTTGCAACGCCAATTGGCGCACTATGCGCACCACACCGGACAGATCGTCTACCTCGCCAAAGCGGTCGTCGGTTCCGATTGGCAAAGCCTGAGTGTGCCCAAAGGTGAATCCCAGGCGTTCAACCAAAAGATGTTCGAGCAGCACAAAGGTCAATCATGAATCAGGCTGAAAGGCTCGAGCGCCCACCGTTGTACGTCACGATTCCGTTGTGGATCATTCTCGGATTGAACATCGTTCTGAATCTTTCCGGGGCTGGACTGATTGTTTCGTACTTGGTTTCTGCCAAAACCCCCAACTTCACCAGCACAATTTTGCCGATTCTCAGCGTGATCTTCACATTGCTTTCCGCCGTGGGAACGGGCCTGATGCGACGCTGGGCCGCGATCGTTTTCGTGGTCCTGACCGTGATCGGCATGTTGCCGTTGTTTGCGGGCAGGCTCAATGCACCGGGACTGACGCTGAATTTTCTGAGTTGCTTGATCGTGATTCTCGCCTTGCGTTGGATGCGTTAATCTAAACCCATCCTCGAGTCAGGGTTTTCAGCACCCACCGGTTCGTGATACTCTGAAACCCCGTAAGGCCATCGTGCCTTCGGCTCAATTCCGCGTTGCATTTCGTCGGGCTCGAGCACTTTAGAGTCCGGCTTGTCTTTTGAAGTTTTTCAACCGTTTTCAGTCCAGGGGGTTTTTAGTCAAGTGGTGCAATTCGAGGAGGAACATGAAATACATTTTTATCACCGGCGGTGTGGTCTCAAGTCTGGGAAAGGGCATCGTCACCTCAAGCCTGGGCGCAATTTTACGGGCTCGTGGTTATCGCGTCGCGGCGGTCAAGATAGACCCATACATCAACCTGGATGCGGGCACGATGCGTCCCTATGAACACGGCGAGGTTTTCGTCACTCGAGATGGGGCCGAAACCGATTTGGATTTGGGCAATTACGAGAGGTTCATGGACATTGAGGTTCGGCGCGAATCGAACATGACCACCGGTCAGGTTTACAAAAGCGTGATCGAACGAGAACGGCGCGGCGAGTACCTTTCGCAAACCGTGCAGGTGATCCCGCACATCACCGATGAGGTCAAAGACCGAATCCGTCAGGTGGCGCTCGAGGTCAACGCCGAAATCTGCGTGGTCGAGGTTGGCGGAACGGTTGGCGACATCGAAAGCTTGCCATTTCTCGAGGCGATCCGCACGATGCGTTTCGACGAGGGCTATGAGAACACCGCCTACATTCACTTGACCCTCGCGCCGAGCGTGACCGGTGGCGAGATCAAGACCAAACCGACTCAGCATTCGGTTGCTGCCCTGCGCAGCGTTGGCATCACGCCAGATTTTATTGCGATTCGCAGCAAAACCGAATTGACCGAAGAGTTGCGCCGCAAGATTGCGCTGTTCACCAGCGTTGACCCGGACAACGTTTACTCGAGCTTTGATGTCGAACATTTGTATGAAGTGCCACTGGCACTCGAGTCGCAAGGTTTGGGTCGCGCCATCGAGAAGCGTTTGAAACTCGAGACGATCCCGCCAAGCCTCGGCTTCTGGCACGATGCGGTACGCAAGCTCAAGCACCCGGCCAGCGAGGTCACGGTCGCGTTCGTCGGCAAATACGTGGCGATGGGCGATGCCTACCTCTCGATCATTGAGGCATTGCGTCATGCGGGCATCGCGCACGATGCTCGGGTCAATATCGAATGGGTCAACGCCGAAGAACTCGAGGATGCGAACGTTGCGCAAATGCTGGCGAATAAGGACGCGATTCTGGTCGGTCCAGGATTCGGCATGCGCGGCATCGAGGGCAAGATTTTGGCCGCCCGTTACGCTCGAGAGAACAAAATTCCGTACTTCGGAATCTGCCTCGGCTTGCAGATCGCCGTGATCGAGTACGCCCGTCATGTCGCTGGGCTCGAGGGTGCGAACAGCACCGAATTTGACCCATACGCCGCCCATCAAGTGATCGATCTGATGCCAGAACAACTCGAGGCTGAAGGTTTGGGTGGCACGATGCGATTGGGCGATTGGCCCATGGAAATCAAAGCGGGCACATTGCTCGAGAAGATTTATGGCACGAGTGGGATTGTCATGGAGCGCCACCGCCATCGTTACGAGGTCAATCCGAAATACGTTCAAGCCTTGCGCGATGCAGGCATGGTCGTCAGCGCCGTCACCCCCGGTTTGAAAAGTCGTGGCGCGGGCTTGGTCGAGGCCATCGAACTCGAGAACCACCCGTTCTTCTTCGCGTTGCAGGCGCACCCAGAATTCAAATCTCGCCCAATGCGCCCCAGCCCGCCGTTCAAAGCGTTCATTCAAGCAGCACTCGAGCATCAGGCTGGACGGTTGATCCCAGCCGAAAGACAAGCCGTTTAAGAAATCGATCCCGAGGCTCAAGCCTGAGTGCGTTTTAAGCGCATGTTCAAGCTCGAGCTTTCGCATACACTTCGAGCAATGACCGCGTTTCGTGCCGATGGAATAGAAGAACTCGCCCGTGAGTACCAGGATTATGTGATCGCCCATCGGGTGCGCCGCTTACTCGGCGGACGCCTTGAGCCAAAAGCCTTTCTGACCATTCCCGAGTACGCTCAAAGACGCATGAAACGCCAACAAATTGCTCGAGAGATCGTCACGGTCAAGCCATTCACGACCGAACGTCTGCACATTGTTGATGAACTGACCGATGAACTCTGTTTTGGTATGTGGCGCAATCCTCGAGAGATTAATGATTTCTTGCGGGCGGTCTGGAGAATCGGTGGGCATTCGATCCTCGAGCATCCGAACGAGTTTGTCACAAAAGTCCTCTTGCCGCACGAAATTGCCCGTCTGCCCGAAGGTGGACTCGAGGTGGCACGCTTGTATCACGCCTGCCTGAGACTTGGTGCTGCGGCGCTCAGCCCGGACGAGATGGAACTGGCGGCGCAACGGGTCGATGCCGCGACGCAGGCCGTGCCGTTGTACCTCGAAGAATTCGTCTCAAGTGCCGCCTGAAAGAAAAAAGGCTCGAGCCTGACGAACAGACTCGAGCCCGAAATGGTTTGACCATCAAAGCTTTAGGCTTGTGCAACCGGGCGTTCGTGCGGTTTTTCCTCAACCATCAACTGGCGGAATTCACGCAAGGCACTCGAGAGCAAATCGACATAACGGGCGAACACCGCTTTGAAATCACTTGCCTGGGCGTAAAAGCATTCGACAAACAGGCTGACATCCTCGCCAGTCTCGCAGAATTTCGCGGCCTTGTACTCGCGGTTGAGACGCATCATGACGCGCATGGCGCGGTCGGTTTCTTCGGCGCTCTCGAGTTCCCAAAAGTACGGGATCATCATTTTGAAATACTGCTCGTCGTCCTCGTTGGCGAAAATAATGAAAGTTACGCGCTCGTGCTTGAAGACCACATCGCCATCCTTGTCGAGTTCGGGCCGGTAGCCTTCCTCGCGCAAGTAATCCATGTACAGTTGGGTTTTCGTCATGACTCACCTCGGCAGGGTATTCAGAATACCCCGGCAATCCCGGTTCGGGCGTGAAGAGTTCACCTTTGAAACTCAAAAACCGTGCCAGATGTCCGTAAAAACCAGTCCAATCTCGAGTTGAGACGGGCTGATCGGTCGAGATTTGCTTTGAGGTTACGCCTGAGCGGTGGTCGGAGGAGCACCCTCGAGAGCGCCGTAGTCGTCCTGGAAATGCACCAGCACGCCACCGAAAAGCGTGTCGAACACCTCGCTCGGGAAAGGCATCGCGGTTGGGTAAAAGCCAATGTATTCCAAGAACACATTCCCATCCGCGTCCATGCTGCGAGAGAAGGCGCGTTCACGGTTGCGTTCGTTCAGGAACTCGAGCACTTGGGCGCGACGACCACGGTACTGGTTTTGCGTCACGCATGTCACCTCGAGCCGACTGGTGCCGTTCGGCCCATCGTTCAATGAGACGATCACGGCGGCATCGCCCATCTCGAACTTCCATTGCGTGCGAATGAAACGGTTGCCGTTGTTGTTTTCGATCTCGAGCCCGACCTCTTTTTCTTTGAGGTACTTGGCGAGGGTTTCAAGGGTCAGCATTGGGATGATTTCGGCCATTGGACTCCCATTGTACAGCGTGAAAGTTGAAATGGCGTTGAGCGGCGACCCAGGTTGAACGGCCCAGAATTAACGACTCAGTTCGAGCGTGACAGGGGCGACACCTTCGGAAAGGATGCCAAGCTGTGCTGCGGCGTAGCGTGAAAGATCGATGATTCGGGCCTTGTTGTCCCAGGGGCCTCGGTCGTTGATTTTGACGCGAATGCTTTTGCCGGTTCGGGCGTGCGTGACCGTCACCCAGGAACCTTTCGGCAACGTGCGATGTGCCGCCGTCATTCGTGTTTGCGCATCTGGCCTGCCAGGATAGTAAACCGCAAGCCCAACCTGCCGAAAACCGCCAGCAGAAACCAGCGAAGCCAGCAGCAACACTGAAATACAAATCAGGCTCGAGGCTCGAGAATTCACAATCTGGCTTTTGGGGAGTGAGATAAAAACTCGAGACCAGTTTTGGTCACGACCACCAAATCCTCGATTCGCACGCCGCCGACATTCGGCACATAAATCCCAGGCTCGACCGTCACAACCATGCCCGCCTCGAGCCGCTTGTCCTCAGAGAGCCACGATACGGCTGGACCTTCATGGATGTTCAATCCCACGCCATGCCCGAGCGAATGCCCGAAGCAATCGCCGTACCCAGCGTTCTTGATCCAATCTCGAGCTTGCGCGTCCGCATCGACGCAACGCACGCCAGCCTTGATGAAGCCGAGCGCCTTTTCTTGCGCCTCGAAAACCGTGTTGTAAATCTTGTGCAACTCGCTCGAGATTTCGCCGACTGCGTATGTCCGGGTCATGTCGCTGTGATACCCGTCGCAGAGTGCGCCCATGTCAATCGTGACCAGTTCGCCATCCTGAATCACCTTACTCGAGGCTCCAGCGTGAGGCATCGCGCCACGAATGCCGCTCGCCACCGTGATGCCAAACGCCTTGTCGTCCGCGCCGAGG
>JANOWZ010000073.1:0-3217 GCA_031418155.1 Deinococcales bacterium | reverse complement strand
GGTCAGGACGGTGCGAATCGGTTTGCGACCGGCGGGTGGCGTCGCAATGTGGCTCATGTCGCGCAGGCCGACCATGCTCATGTACAGGGTACGTGGGATCGGTGTGGCGGAAAGCGAAAGCACGTCGATGGCGTGTTCTTTGTTCAACTCGAGTTTCGGTTTGGGCTTGTTGATCACATTCCCAATCACGGCTTCCAAACTCGCGGCGATGCCGGATGCGGCAATCGCGGTGCCACTGGTGTGCGCGTCGATTTTGCGTGATTTCGGTTTTTTCTCGAGGTGCTCGAGTTTGATGTCTTTGATGTCGGCCAGTGACATTTCACCGGCTTTGAGTGCTTTGAGTTTTTCTTTTTGCATCACGCCGAAACGGTGTTCCTCGTCGATGATCAGCAGGCCCAGGTTCTTAAACTCGAGTTCTTGCGACAGAATCCGGTGCGTGCCGACGACAATATCGACCGTGCCGCGTTTCAAGCCTTTGTAAACACTTTCGGCATCTTTGACGGTCGTGAACCTCGAGAGGCCCGCGACGATGATCGGTGTGCCCTCGAAGCGTTTGCGAATCGTCTCGAGGTGCTGGTCGGCCAGCAGTGTGGTCGGCACGAGGATGGCGACTTGCCTGCCGTGCGCGACGACACGGTGCGCGGCGCGTACTGCCACTTCTGTTTTGCCGAAGCCGACATCGCCGCTGACCAGTCGGTCCATCGGTGTGGCTTTCTCGAGGTCGCGGCCCACGTCTTTGATGGCGCGGCCCTGATCGCGGGTGAATTCAAACGGGAAATTTGCCTCGAACGCCGTGTCCCATTCAGACTCGAGCGGCGCGTAACTTTGTCCGGGCGTGGCTTGGCGTGCCGCATATTGGACCAGCAATTTTTGCGCCAGTTCTTCGGCGTTTCTTCGCGCCTTCTCTCGAGCCTTCGCCCATTCGTTCTTGCCAAGCGTCGAGAGCCGTGGCGGGTCGTCGGTGGTTCCGGGATGACGGCGCAAACTTGGCAATTGTTCGACCGGCAAGAACATCCTCGCGTCGCTGGCGTATTTGATTTGCAAGTAATCGCGGGTTACACCCAAAATCTGTCGCGCCTCGAGCCCGAGAAATTGTCCGATGCCGTGTTCGGGGTGAATCAAGTAATCGCCCAAAGTGAGGGCTGTCGCGTCCGTGACTGGCGGGCCGCGCAGCTTACGGGCCCGCAATGTCGCGCCGCCCTGAAAGCCGTACAGCAATTCCTCGGTGACGCAAATGATTTTCGCATCGTGATCGATGAAGCCACCCTCGGCCCAACCTTTGACGAACGTGATCTGGCCGCGTTCAACTTCGGCCTTCCAGGTCCAGGCGCTCTTGATGGTCTCGAGCACGTTTTTTTGCAAGTACTCGCCGGTGCGTTCATGCTTGAGGATGGCGACCATCCGATAACCCTCACTGAGCCAGGCGCTGGCATCGGTGGCGAACATTTTCAGTCTGGCCCGATAGAACGGCAGCGGATCGAGCGGCGTGCGGCTCGGTTGCAACAACAACTTTTGCATCGCCGGGGTCTGGTTCAGGTTGCCACCGAACGAAATCACGTCCCGCGTCTCGAGGTGCGACCAGAGTTTTTCGATTTGCTTGGCGTTCAGGTAGCCGTCAAAGAATTCTGGATTCTCGAGGTAAATCCGACCAGCGAAGCGTTCAAGGCGCGTCGAATCCCAGGCGACATCCGGCACGAAATCGCCAAGTGGCCCGAGGCCGAACGCCTGAACTTTCTCGCCATTGACGGTCAAGCGCTCGAGGTCGTCGCCAAAGAACTCCGCCCGAACTGTTTGGCCTGTCTCGCCCTGATTAATCCGAATCTCGAGCGTGTCGCCCAAAACTTTGAAATACCCGTCCGTCTTGGCGAGGTCGTCCGTTTCCAGGTTCTCCTCGCGCTCGTAACCCAAGACCTCGAGCCGATCCAGGAATTCTTCACGCGAAATCTCTTGACCAACCCGCAACTCGAGTCTGAACTTGTCCGGTTCGCTCGGAAAGTCTTGCAGCGCGGTTTCAATGTCGGTCACGACATGGTTTTGCAATTCCGGCCATTCGGCGATGTCCGGGTTCGTGCTGGTTTTCGCACCGAACAATGGCAGATCCGCGTACAGTTTGGCGCGTTCCGGCGTGGCAAGTAGCAGGGCCGGTCCTGGGTCCGCTGCGAACAACGCCATGCGCGAGACTTGAGCCAACCCGGAATACAATCCCGGCTCGAGTGGACGAACGAATTCGGTTAACAATGGCGCTCGAGGTTGGCCCCGGGCGCTGGTCGGTCGTTTCAAGGTGGTCGTCACGGACGCTTTCCCTCGCATTGCACGTGTTTTTTACGCCCATCACAGCGGGCGCGGTCCTCGAGTTTGAAGGGCTCGAAAACGGTGCAAGGTTTTCTGTTTGAGTTGTTGGTGCGCGACAGCGCGACCGAATAACACCTCATTGTATCGGTTCTGGGGCGTTTGACAAGTGCCTGTGACCTGAAATTTCCGAACCGATCTTTGGTTGAAGGTTCGCACGAAGAGTCATGTGTCGGTTCGGGTGTCACAGCACATAGATTCTCAAGATGGTAGTGAATACTTCAATCGTGTTGCACCTCAAGGAGACCGCATGAAGCGCATCGCTTTGTTGATTCCGGTCCTGGGTTTGGCCTCGTGCGGGTTCTTTGGAAAATCCACCGAGAAGGCTGTCGTCGATTGGAACGGTGCGACCCGGCTCGAGGTCAACGTCTCGGCGGGAAACGTGAGTGTGATTCGGGCCAGCGATCCTCAGGTGGTCTTCGAGAAGGACGGTCAGGTTCTCACCACCGCCGAACGTGACGGCAGCACCGTGCGCGTCACCGTCAAAGGGGCCGAAGCGACCTGCTATCCGTGTTCCGCGAATGTCAGCATTCAACTTCCTCAGGCGCTCGAGCTGGTTGTGAAGGCGGGCAACGCGGACATCAGCGTGATCAATGCCGCCACGCAGGTCACGCTCGAGACGGGCAACGGGGCGATCAGCGTGCAGGGTGCAACGAACATCAACGCCAAAACCGGTAATGGCGAGGTCTACGCCGCTAACTTGAACGGCAGCGTCACGTTGACCACCTCGAACGGCAAGGTCACGCTCGAGAATGCCATCCTGCCGAGCGGTTCGCAGAATGCCATTCGCAGCGGCAACGGCGATGTTCGCATCAACAATGTGACCATCCAGGGTGGTTTTGTCATCCAAGGCAACAGCGGCACGCCA
>JANOWZ010000072.1:0-20126 GCA_031418155.1 Deinococcales bacterium | reverse complement strand
GCACCGAACCTCGTGCGGCTCGAGAATCCGTTCAAGCCCGGTCAATTCCTCGAGCGGCGCGAATTCAAAGGCATTCCCTGGCCCGACGATGCGGAACACTACTTTCAGAGCGTTGACCCGCTCGAGTTTCGCCTGCCCGTTTCGTCGGGTGTCAAGGCCGGGACGTACCCATTGAAATTTTCGGCGGAACTGTTTGTTTGCGACAAGGTGGTAAACGTCTGCTTCAAACGCACCCTCACGGTCGGTGGCGAGTTGCGCATCGGTGCGAGCGGGCGCGACGTGCCGGGTGTGCTCGAGGTGGGCGCACCGGACGGCCTGTGAGCTTTACACAAACTTTACGCTCGAGCCTGACACTGGTAGTCATGTCGATCTCCTGCTCAGACCACCGATGAATCCAAACGTCTGGTTGGCGCTCCTGGCGGGCGTGTTCTCGTTCCTCTCGCCGTGCGTGCTACCGCTCGTGCCGAGTTACCTGTCGGTCGTGACCGGCTCGAGTGGGACCGGCTTGAGTGGCCCTGTTTCGGGCGCAACCGCCCAGACCGGCTCGAGGGCCGCGACGATGCGCAATGCGCTCGGCTTCATCGCCGGGTTCGGCTTGGTGTTCTTGATCCTGGGCGCGTCGCTCGGGTTGCTCGGACAATTGCTTCAGACGTACCGGCTCGAGGTCTCACGGTTCTCCGGTGCGCTGATCGCGTTGTTCGGGTTGCAGATGCTGGGTTTGCTGCGCCTGCCGTGGCTCGGGACGGGCTGGGCCGGGTTGCGGCTCGAGCGTTTCGGGTTGGCGGGGCCGGTCGCACTCGGCGCGGCGTTTGGCACGGGTTGGACGCCGTGCATCGGGCCGGTGCTCGGGTCGATCCTGACGCTGGCGGCCTCGAGCGGCGACACCGGGCGCGGCGTGCTGCTCTTGACGGCCTACACGGTCGGTCTGGGCCTGCCGTTCATCGCCACGGCGTTCGCGGCCCAACCGGTGCTGGCCTGGGCGAAACGCCACCGTCGCGCCCACCTCTGGTTAGAGCGCATCGCGGGCCTGGTGCTGCTGGTGATGGGTGTGCTGGTCGCCACGAACCAGTTCGCCCGCCTGAACGCGGTGCTGATTCAGTTCACGCCGCAGTGGTTGCTCGAGCGGCTGTGATTCGAGCGGCTGTGACCTGACCGGTGATGATCTGAGCACTTGCGACCCGACCTGATCGCCTCACTTGACGCGAACCGTCAGCGGCAGCTCAACCTCGAGTGTGCGCCCTTCGCGCCAGAGGCCGAGCCGCAGCACGTCACCGATGCGATACCGGGCGATGACCAGCGTGAGGGCCTGTGCGTCTGCGACCGGCTTGCCGTTGACGGACACGACGACATCGCCGAGCACCTCGAGTTGATTTTTGGCGTCGAACCTCGCGCCGCGCAACTTGGCCTTGGCCGCGTTCGATCCGGACTGGACCTCGAGCAGCATCGCGCCCTGTTTGGGCAGACCGCCCGTGGCCCGCAAGATCGGCGCGAGTTTGCCGAGGTCTTGCAGCGTCGCGCCGAGTTGCCCACGCCTCGAGATTCCGTAGCGTTGCAGGTCAGCGATGGCTTGTCGGGCCGTATCGCTCGGGATAAACAGGCCCAAACCGCTGCTGGTGAAGCGACCCGATTGCAGGATTGCGGCGGCCACCCCAACCACCGCACCGTGCGAATCGAGGACTGGCCCGCCGGAATTGCCGGGGATGACGCGGGCGCTGGTGATGCCCAGCGCCGGGACTTCCGCGCCGAACAAATCCGTACTCGGGTCGTTGCCGAATTCGATGGCCTGGGTGCTGCTGTACGTCCCGACCGAGACGCTGTTCGAGTACCCCTCGGGCGAGCCGAGCACGATCAGCTTCTGACCGGGAATCAGGCTGGATGAGGCGGCGAACGCGAGCGGTTTGGCCCGAGCGCCGGACAGTTTCAGGAGCGCCAGGTCGCCACCCTCGTCCACCGCCTGGACCTTGACCGGGCTGAGGCGACCGTCGCGCCAACGAACCGTGAGGCGATCCGTCTCGAACAGGACGTGCGCGTTGGTCAGGATCAGTTCGGGCGTCACAAAAAAGCCGCTTCCAGACGAGGTGTCGCCCTCGCCGGGTTGGATGTTCTCCGGCGGGATGTGTCCGAGCACCGTCACGACCGACCCGAGCGCCCGATCCGCGATCTGCGAGGTGTTGACCTCCTCGGGCGTGACAAGCCTCGGTTCGGCCAGACCGGTACAGGCGCACAGGCTGAGGGCGATCAGCGCGATCAGGGCCGTCGGTATCAGCGATAACGCGGCCCGCCGACCGAAATGCTCGAGCGTCTTCACTGCGGCAGGATCGATTTCACACCCGCCACCAGGCTGCCACGGCTGAGTTCGCCGACGATCTTCGAGCGCAGCGTACCGTCCGGGTTGATGAACAACGTGGTTGGCAGGCCCGCACCGCCGTACTTGTTAAACAGTACCTGTGAACGCTCGAGCTTCGGATCGCGGGTCTGTGGGTCGAGCCAGATCGGGTAGGTGAATTTCGATTGCGAGATGAAGTCCGCCACGGTCTGGAACGGCTCGTTGACATCCACGCCGACCACCGTCACGCCTCGCGGGGCGTACTCGGCGGCGACCTCGTTGAGCATCGGCATCTCGCGGCGGCACGGCGGGCACCACGTCGCCCAGAAGTTCACGACCACGCCACGACCGCGCAAGCCCTCGAGCGAGACGGCTTTGTTCTCGAGGTTGACCAATGCGATTTTGACGGGTGCTCCGCCGCGAGAGTCAGCGTTCGCGGCGGTCGGGACGGCGGTGCTGCCATACAGCAGGCCGAAGAAGGCCGCACCGACCCCGAAGCCCGAGGCGAGCGGGCGCAGGTTCGGGACGCGCAGCGCGGGCTCGAGCGTCCAGAGTTGCGCGGCGACCACCAGCAGGCCGACGACCAATCCGACGACCGGTGAATACCCCGGCTGCCAAAGGTAGAGCGCGGTGAGCGGATCGGCCCGGTACGCCTCCAGGTTGGCGAACACGAA
This sequence comes from Deinococcales bacterium, assembly GCA_031418155.1. Lineage (GTDB taxonomy): Bacteria > Deinococcota > Deinococci > Deinococcales > JAAFIG01 > JANOWZ01. The sequence goes on along the minus strand of JANOWZ010000072.1, from coordinate 17,126 downwards.
GCCGATCCGGGCAGCGACCAGGCCGGTCCAAAACCCGCTGCTGGCGATGCCCCCGATGTGGCCCACATCGAGGTTCGCTCGCCTCGCCGAACGCTGGGCGAAATTCTCCGCCAGGAAGAACGCCAGCATCAACCCGAGCTTCAGCGTTGGCACCACGAACGGCCCAAGCCTGAAGACCTCGGGCATTACGCCGTGACCTCGAGCACACCCATCATGCCGCGATCCTCGTGCTCGAGCACGTGACAGTGATAGACCGTTTTGCCGGTGAAATCCGAGAGCGGCACGGCGATGCGCAGGCGATCGTCTTTTTTGAGGTTCACCACGTCCCTCCAGGCACGGTACGGTTCGGGCCGACCGTTGCGTGAGATCACCTGGAACGGAAACGAATGCAGGTGAAACGGGTGGTCCATGTCGGACTTGTTGACCAGTTCCCAAACCTCGAGCGTACCCAGCTTGCCGCTAATGTCCACGCGATTCCCGTCGAAGGATTTGCCGTTCAGGAAGAATTTCATCTGCATCATCTTTTCGGTCAGGGTGATGGTTCGCGTCACGGCAGATGGACCAGTCTCGAGAACCGGGATCGTGGCGAGGCGCGAGGGCAGTTCGCTTGGCTTGGAGAGCTTCGGAACGTTCAGCACCATCAGCGTCACCGGTTGCGAATCCCCACCCGTGCTCATGCCCGCCATGCCCGAGTGGTCCATGCCACCCGTGTCCGACGTTCCAGAGTGGTTCATGCCACCCATCCCTGAATTGCCCATCCCCGAGTTGCCCGTCCCTGAATTGCTCGAGTCTCCCATGTTCATCCCACCCATGCCGGAGTCACCCGTGCTCGAATTGCCCGAGTCGCCCATATTCATCCCACCCATCATCCCGCCCATTTTCATCTTGCCGCGCTCGTAGGGCAGGTTTTGCAGGCGGTATGTGCCCGCCCGTTCGAGCCGCACGATCACATCGGCCCGCTCGCCGGGTGCAATCAGCAATTCGGTCAGTTCGACCGGACGCTCGAGGAACCCACCGTCCGTGCCGATCAGGTACAACGGGTGGTTCTCGAGCTTGAGCCGGAAGTACCGGGCGTTGGCGGCGTTGACGATCCGCAGACGCACAAGAGATTTTTGTGGCTTGAGGGTCGGCTTGATCGCGGCGTTCACGCCTTGCAGGACTCCCTCCTTGCCGTTCATCCAGTCCATCATCGTGTGCTTGGCGGGCAGGCCATTCTCGAGCGCGTAATCGCGCAGCAGGATCACGTGTTCCTCGGCCTCCGCGAACGCCACGTCGAGGTCGGATTCGATAGCGATGGCTCCGGTCAGTCCGGCGAACTGCTGCTCGGCAACCACGCCGTGATGGTGAGGGTGGAACCAGTTCAGGCCCGAGGCGTCCTTGGGCACGGGATAATCGACGCTGACGCTCTCACCGGGCGCGACCATGCGGAAGGGATCGTCAATGCTCGGGCTGGCGTGCAGGCCGTGCCAGTGCAGGTTCGTGGGCTGCTCGAGCTTGTTGGTGAAGTTGATCCGCAGCGTCTCTCCAGCCTTGACGCGCAGCAGCGAGCCTCCGTAAGTCAGCAGTTTGGCGGGTTGCCCACCGATGGTCGTCGCACCCTGACGCGCAATCAGGTTCGCCTCGAGCAATCCCGGCTCGAGGGTACGTGTGGGAATCTGGGCGAGGCTTGGGAATGCGCCGGTCGCAATCTGGGCGAGGGCTTGCGTGTTTAACAATCGGCTTCCGAGGGTCAGACCGCCAACGGTCAGACCGGACAAGGTAAGGAATTCACGGCGGTTCAAGGGTTTCATAACGGCCTCCTGCCAGAACGGGTGCATCCTCTGGCGTTCTGGCTCGAGTCTCGATCCGGCTTGTAAAGATCGTGTAAAGCTCTCACGGCCCGGATTGGGTTTACACAATCTTTACAGTCGTGTCGGCAGAATCATTGTCATGAGCATTCCGCGTTGGCTTCCGATCATTGCCATGACCCTAGTCACCCTGTCCATCGCGTTCGCAGGCCCGGAGGCCACCAGCTTCGGCGGAAACCAAACCGAGCTTTTGGGCGAACAACTCGCCCGCTCGAGCGTCTCGAACGTGCAGTTCAACGCGGGAGCCTTCACCCTGACCGACCATGCCCCGAGCGTGCGCGAAACCGGACTGGCGAAGGGTCAAGCATTTCGCACCGGCTGGTTTGAAACCCCACTGATGACGGTGGCCGGTTTCGACCGGGCGGTGGTCACGTGGACGGCGAACACCCCGAAAGGCACATGGTTAAAACTCGAGGTGCGGGCCAGGATCGACGGTCGCTGGACGGCCCGTTTCCCGCTGGCCTTCTGGTCGAGCGATCCAAACTTCTGGTCGCGCTCGTATCCGACCAACGTGAACGCCGATGGGCGCGTCAACGCCGGATCGAACGAAAGTTTTTCAGGCGTTCGTCCCACAAAAACCAGCTTTTGTAGGTGGCGTTCGGGTCGGAACGCCAGCGGGCGATCAGGTCACGCAGGGTTGTGTTGAAGGGCGCATCGTTCGGCATGGCACTCACGATCACCGGACTGGTCAGGTTCGAGGCGTGCGGAATCGACGGTCTCAGCAGAGAAGTCCTGTGGGAAGGAGCTTTACGAAAACTTTACACAACCCCTCGAGACTCAACATCAATGATGCCACTCGAGCCGGTTATCGTGGGCATTGGGGTCCGAGTGAATGGTGCGCGATTTGGACGACACTCGGATGCTCGGCAGGGTTTGAACGGCAATTGGGAGGGTGTTTGAACGAGTCTACAGTCCTGATCGTCGATGATGAGCCAAGCATCCGCGAGATCGCCCGACGTTACCTCGAGCACGCCGGATTCGTGGTGCTCGAGGCCCGTGATGGTCTCGAAGGTTTGCGGTTGGCACGGGACCAGCAACCGGATGTGATCGTGCTCGACGTGATGTTGCCCAAACTGAACGGCTGGCGTGTGCTCGAGGAACTGCGCTTGAACTCGAGTCTCGAGCAGCGTATTCCCGTGTTGATGCTGACCGCCCGAGGTGAAGAGTCGGATCGTTTGCGCGGCCTCGAGTCTGGCGCAGTCGATTACCTGGTCAAACCGTTCAGCCCACGCGAGTTGGTGGCCCGCATCAAGATCATGTTGCGGCGCGGTCAAGTGCCCATTGAACGCTCGAGCGTTGGAAGCTTGGAACTCGAGTACGTGAACCGCCGTGTCCAACTGGCGGATGAGGAACTCAAACTGACCCACCTCGAGTTCGATTTGCTCAGTTTATTCGCCCGCAATCCGGGCCGGTTGTGGTCACGCCCAGAATTGCTCGAGCGTCTCTGGGGCGGCGAGTTCGACGGTGTGGAGCGCGTGGTCGATGTTCACGTCTCGAGCCTGCGGCGAAAACTCGGCGAGGCTGGCACTCGGATTCAAACCGTGCGCGGCGGCGGGTATCGTTTTGTTGACGGACCACTCGAGGATGCCTGAATGCGAAACTGGTCACTGCGATTCAAACTGCTGTTCGCCTTCGTGGTCGTGACGCTCGCCGGAATTCTGGCATTGATCGCGGCGGCGGAATTCTCGGCAGGTTGGTTCTATGAGGCGCACATCACCCAGATGACCCAACGGTACGGTTCTGGCGCGATGGACGCGATGCACAGCGAATTGTATAACGGCTTCTCGAGGTCACTGGCGCAATCGTTGCTGGTCGGGTTGGCGGTCGGGATTCCGCTCGCGGTGCTGGTCGGGTTCTGGGTGGCGCGGCGCGTGATCGAACCGGTCAGTCGCGTCTCGAGCGCGGCCCGCCGGATTGCAGCCGGTGCGTACTCGGAACGCTTACCGAATGGTGATGGCGACGAACTCGGATTGCTGATCGAGGATTTCAACCGTATGGCGGTGGCCCTCGAGTCGGTCGAGGCGCGACGCATCGAATTGATTGGCACGGTCGCGCATGAGTTGCGCACGCCGCTGTCTGGCCTGCAAGGGTACGCCGAGGGTTTGAGCGATGGCCTGTTCGATCCAGGGCAGGCGGCGCAGGCGATTCACCGTGAAGTCTCAAGGTTAAAGCGACTGGTGAACGACCTCTCGGAAGTCTCAAAAGTTGAATCTGGCGCGGTGGCGTTGCACCTCGAGCCGTTCGATTTGGTTCCACTCGTGCGCGAGGTAATCGAGCGGTACGAACCGATGTTTCTCGAGGCTGGCAGCGTCATTCAGTTGACGTTGCCTACACAGTTCATCACCGTCAGGGCCGACCGAGACCGCGTGACGCAGATCGTCATCAACCTGCTTTCGAACGCGCTTAAACATGCTCCAGGGAGTCCGACTGAGGTGCGCGTCCGACCCGATAAGCTCCTGAATGCCAACGAGGTTTGTCTCGAGGTGCGCGATTTCGGTCCCGGAATTCCAGCCGAGTACTTGCCGCATTTGTTCGAGCGGTTCTACCGTGTGGATGCCAGCCGTTCGAGCAGCACGGGCGGTTCTGGTGTTGGCCTGACAATCTCGAGTCACCTGGCAACGGCGATGGGCGGACGGCTCGAGGTGACTAGTGATCTCGGGAAAGGTTCGAGTTTCAAACTGACCTTATCGGCATTATGAGTTTGAGATAGTTGCATGATCGAACCATTTGGTTGTATGGTACAACCATGTCAAAAAGCGATCCATCGGCGGAAACCACGCTCGAGTTGCAAGACCGGATGATGGCCTTTGTCCGGGCGTTCGGATTGCACCAACCCGACCAGACACCCTGCGGCCAACCCGTCAGTGTCTCTGAGGCGCACGCCCTCGCCGAACTCATCCGCGATCAACCATTGACCCAACAGGAACTTGGCCTGCGCTTGCGGCTCGAGAAAAGCACGATCAGCCGCCTCGTTGGACTGTTCGAGGGACGCGACTGGATCGAACGCACGCCCAACCCAAACGATGGGCGATCCGTGCAATTGACCCTGACCAAAACCGGAACCCGCATGGCGAAACAGATCGCCACGGCCCGAGAAAAAACCTTCTCGCGCCTGCTCGAGTCGATCCCCAAAGCCCAACGCCCGAATGTTCTCGCCGCACTCAAAACACTGACGGAGGCTTTACATGAAGCACAACAACCCGCATAACCTGATCGCCCTCGCGCTGCTGAGCATGACCTTGGCTGTCATCCCCGTTGCCGCACAACACTCGATGCCCGGAATGACGATGGACCCAGCCTTCGCCAAACGTGAACGCGAGGTCATGCCGTTCAATCTCGAGGCGACCCTGCACACTTTCAAAAACTCGAGCGATGGCGGCACGGAATTGGTCACGGCCAAGAATTCCAAAGACAGTAAGAACGTAAAACTCATCCGCTCGCACCTGATCAAAGAATCCAAAAAATTTGCCCGAGGTGATTTCTCCGACCCAGCTTACCTGCATGGCAAAGACATGCCCGGACTGGCGCAGGTCAGTGCTGGAGCCAAAGCGGGCCAAATCAAAATCACCTACTCGAGGTTGCCGACGGGTGCTCAATTGCGTTATGTGACCACAGACGCGAAGCTTGTCAGTGCGATGCACGTTTGGTTCGATGCGCAGGTCAACCAGCATGGCAAACATGCGACGATGGGCAAGTAGGCACATATTGGTAGGCTCGAGAATCTGGTGAAATCAAGCGATTAAAACCAATTGCATCCGTATTTGACATTTCTTCAATTATTCAATAGATTTATTGAATATGAATCATGCAACCAAACGCGAATTCAAACAAGAGCTTTACACGCACTTCGCCCGCGTTGGCAAAGCGCTCGCCAACAACCACCGCCTCGAACTACTCGAACTGCTCGCGCAAGGTGAACGCAGCGTTGAACACTTGGCCCGAGAAACCGACCTGTCCATTGCCAACGCCAGCCAACACCTGCAAGTGCTGCACACCGCCGGACTGCTTGAGCAACGCCGTGAAGGTGTATTTGCATTTTACCGGTTGGCCGAAGGTGCATTTCCACTCTGGCAGAATCTGCGCAACCTCGCTCAATCGCGCCTCGCTGAAGTTGATCGTCTCGTCACCGGCAGCCTCGCGCGTGACGATGAAGCCATCAGCTTCGAGGAATTGCAGGTCAGGCTCAAGCGTGGCAAGACCGTGCTGCTCGACGTGCGTCCACAATCCGAGTTTGAGGCCGGACACATTCCCGGTGCGAGGCCCGCCCCCATCGCCGAACTTGAGGCGCTCTTTCCAACCCTGAAGAAAAGGATCGAGGTGATCGCCTACTGTCGTGGACCATACTGCGTGTTTGCCGATGAAGCGGTTGAGTTGCTCCGTGCACATGGCTTCAAAGCGCATCGGCTCGAGTTGGGCTTTCCCGATTGGCGGGCGGCGGGTCATCCCGTCCAGCAGGGAGCCAGCGCATGATTCTGCGTCAGTATCTGCACATTGATCCCGCCGTGGGCGCATCGTACCTGCTCGGTTGTGGTGGCAAAGCCAGCGGCGCGGTGATCGATCCAATGGGGACCGTTGAACCGTATCTCGAGGATGCCGCACGGCTCGGCCTGAATATTCTGTTCGTGATCGACACGCACGTTCACGCCGATCACCGCTCGAGCGCCCGAGAACTTGCCGCGAAGACTGGTGCGAAGTATGTGCTTCACGAAAGCGTCCAAGCAGGTTTTAGCTTTCATCCTGCCCGTGATGGCGACGAAATCGAGCTTGGCAACGTCGTTCTGAGGCTCTGGCACACGCCAGGACACACACCAGAACACCTTTGCATTCTGGTCACGGATCGCACGCGAGCCGCTGAACCCTGGACGATCCTGACCGGTCACACCTTGATGGTTGGCGACCTGGGCCGCACCGAACTCGCCAGCAGTGCCGAGGATGGCGCTCGAGCCTTGTATCGCAGCGTGCAACGCCTGAAAAACCTGCCCGATTATCTCGAGGTGCTGCCGGGAGCGTTCAGCGGTTCGGTCTGCGGGCGCAGTCTGTCTGGCAAACCTTCAAGCACGATTGGATTCGAGCGGCGATTCAACAAGGCGTTTCGCATTGAAGACGAAGAGGAATTCGTTTCCATGATGCTCAAAGACATTCCGCCGCGCCCCGAGGGATTCGAGCAGATTCGTGCCATGAACCTCGAGTCTTGAGGTGCTGCCCCAACCCAGTACCGCATCAACAGTGCGTCTCGGCCTGCGCGAGAACGCCGCTCAATTCACACTGTTGATGCTGGTCAACGCGATGGTCGGCGGCATGGTCGGCCTCGAGCGAACCGTGCTTCCACTGGTTGCCACCAAAGAATTCGGGCTGACCTCGAGTGCCGTTGTTACGAGCTTCATCGTCAGTTTCGGTCTAACCAAAGCGCTGGTGAACTTGGTCAGCGGCATACTCGCAGATCGCTTCGGACGCAAGTCGCTGTTGGTGCTTGGCTGGGTTTTCGGCCTGCCCGTGCCGTTCCTGCTGATGTTCGCACCGCGTTGGGAATGGATCGTCTTCGCCAATGTGTTGCTCGGCATCAACCAGGGGTTTGCATGGTCGGCGGCAGTGCTGATGAAAATTGATCTGGTCGGCCCGAAGGGTCGCGGCCTTGCTGTCGGCCTGAACGAGTTCGCCGGGTACTTCGCTGTGGGTGCGACCGCCTTGCTGACCGGATATCTTGCCAGCGTTTACGGATTGCGGCCCGTGCCGTTCATTCCCGGTGTGATCTACGCAGTGCTCGGTCTGGCACTCTCGGTGATCCTGGTGCGGGACACTCGAGCCCATGTGCAAATCGAGCGGGCCAACCACACGGCAACCACTGGCGCAAGCCCAATCACAATCCGCTTTGGTGAAATCTTTGCCCGTACCTCTTGGCGTGATCCGCGCCTGTTCGCAGCGAGTCAGGCCGGACTGGTCAACAACCTCAACGATGGTTTGTCATGGGGCATCTTCCCGTTGTACTTCGCCTCGAAAGGGTTGGGGCTCGAGGCGATTGGACTGCTGAAATTTGTCTACCCTTTGGTGTGGAGTCTGCTGCAAGTGCTGACCGGCCCACTCTCGGATCGTGTTAACCGCTCGAGCCTGATCGCCTGGGGCATGGCGGTGCAGGCGGTCGGTTTGGCGCTGACCATCCTCACCGGCAAACTCGAGGGTTGGTTGTTGGCGACGGTGCTGCTCGGAGCAGGCACGGCGATGGTGTACCCAACACTGATCGCGGTGGTCGGTGACGCGAGCGAACCCGCATGGCGGGCTCGAGCTTTGGGTGTCTACCGGTTCTGGCGGGACATTGGGTATGCGGTTGGCGCACTGCTGGCAGGCTTGATTGCCGATTGGTTGGGCTTTGAATGGGCAATTGGCTTGATCGCCGGACTGACCCTATTCTCTGGTTTGATCGTGGCACAAAGGCGAGTCTCGCCATGAAAACATTCAACCGAGACTCTGGCATGATCGACTCGAGTGTGTTGGCGAAATCCACAGTGATCGAGAAGGGTTGCACTTGAATGCTCGAGTCAGAAATTCTGTGGTTGTTCAATCTTCAAGCCAATCTTGAAGCACGACTGTTCAGCAGCACGACGCATCCGCCTGCTTCGGTGGGCATGGGCTCGAACCATACGAGCAGTAGACGCAGCAATCGCCCGCTTTCGGGCGCAAGATTACACTGCAATTCGAGCATTGGTAAAAAAACTGACAGGCATCCGTAGGCATGACCTCGAGCTTGACGAAGCCGCAATCGGGGCAGGTGATGCTCGAGGTGTTGATGCCCGAATTCGTCATGATCGGATCATACGCTCGAGGTGTTCTTCCGGTTTCATCGATGTTCTCTCTTCGCCATGTCAATGTGTGGCGATTTGAGCGGCGGCCTTGACAAGCATATCGAAACCGAACGTTGCGCGGTTCTGGTAAAAGATGAATGCGCTCATGCACAGCAAGAAAATCCCGAAGGACCGACGAAGCACCGCCGCCGAGATCACCTGTACGAGTCGCGCACCGATCAAGCTGCCCGCCGTGGCAACCATGACGAAGGCCGCAATCAACGGCCAGTCGAGCGAGACGGTTTGCACATAACCAAAAAATCCGATAAACGAATTGAGTGCGATCAAGGCGAGCGATGTGCCAACGGCGCGTTTCATTGGCAGGCCAGCGAGCAGCACCAACGCCGGTACGATCAGGAAACCACCGCCAACACCAACCAGACCCGTCAGCAGGCCCACTCCCAGTCCAGTGACCGCGAGTGTCCACAACGGTTTAAGACTGGTTTGCTCACTCGAGAATTTCTCGCTTGTGTTTTGATCGCGCAGCATCAGCAAGGCTGAGGTCAGCATCACGGCGGCAAAGATCAGCAGTTGAGTCGTGCCGCCGAGCATCATGGCGAGTTTCGTGCCGATGAAAGTTCCGAGCATTGCGCTCGGTGCGAACCACACCGCAGCTTGAGCGTCAATGTTTTTGGCCCGAGCATGATTGATCGCTGCGAGTAAACTGGTCGCGCCAACCACCGCGAGGCTGGTGGCAATCGCAGGTTTGGCGGCGTAGCCGAGCACGTAAACGAAGATCGGTACGGTCAGGATCGAACCGCCCCCGCCGAGCAGTCCGAGCGTCACCCCGATCAGCCTGGCGAGGACCAGTCCGATGAGGCTCACGTATTTGCGCCAGTCGTGAGTGAACCCGTCTCGAGTGATCGGCCTTCCCTCGCCCAAGCCATCGTGCCGCCTTGCAAGTTGGCTAACTTTGTGTGACCAATCGCGGACAAGTATTCGCAGGCGTTTCGTGACCGGCTTCCGCTGCGACAAACGATCACCAATGGCGCATTCAAATCGTTCGAGAGTTCTGCGGCTCGAGCTTCGAGTTGCGAGAGCGGCAGGTTGATTGCGCCGACGATGTGTTCGTTGGTGTACTCATCTGATTCGCGCACGTCAATGATGCGAGCGCCACGGCTTCGCCAGGGTTCGAGTTCGTGCGTAAAAATATCTTGGTACATGGGTTCTCCTTGTGGTCTCGAAAATTTAGGTATTCACGGTTTTGCGTTGATCTGCGGCCCAAGCGACGTAGCCGCCCCGCATCTCGAGGATGTTCGAGAAACCCTGTGAACGCAGGTAACTGGTCGCGGCGGCGCTGCGGGCTCCGCTTTGACAGTGCAGCACAACGGGTCGGTCTTTCGGGATGCGCTCGAGGTTGTTGTACAGGCGACCCGCGTGCAATTGAGTTGCACCTGGAACATGACCGGCTTCGTACTCACTTTTTGTGCGAACATCGAGCACGAACGGGTTGGCAATTCTGGTGATCTCCTCGATTGCAACAGGATTTTGTGGTTGCAAGTGCAAGCCCTCGAGTGAGTCGATAAATCCAGTCACGCGATCAATACCGACTCGAGAAAGTTCGTCACGCAGTTGCGCAGCGTGCCTGGTATCTCGAGCGAGCAGAACGAGTTCGCGTCCATCGTCTTCGGGATCAATCAGCCAGGCGGCCCAGGTTGAAAAGTTCTTTCCGGCAGGCAGGTGCAACGATCCGGGAACCGCACCGTGTTGAAACGCTTCTCGAGATCGTGTATCGATCAAGATGGTGCCAGTCTCGAGCTTGGCAGTCAACGCATTTGCCTCAATTTTTACAACCGGGCCACGTTCACCGAGAAGTGCTGGACCAGATTTGTTCTGGCGCTTCATCCGTCCGAAGTACGCAGGCGCATCGGGTTGACCCTCAAGCAGTGCGGTGGTGAATCCTTCGAGGTCGTTGTCTTGCAGATGCTTGGACCACCAGGCAAAACGCCTCTCATACCCAATCGTGCTCGAGGCGATGGCTCCAAGTGACTTACCGCACGCGCTGCCCGCACCGTGACCGGGATGAACTTGCAGGTAATCGGGCAGGGTTAAAAGGTGGTTGCGTAGGCTCGAGAACAATTGTTTTGCGCACTCGAAACGGGTTTCAACTCCTCCAGCAGATTCATCGAGCAAGTCGGGCCTGCCAACATCACCGACGAAGACGAAATCACCGGTAATCACAAATCCAGGTTCGGTGGTGGTCGCGCCATCTGTGACCAGGAATGACAGGCTTTCGGGTGTGTGACCCGGCGTATGCAAAGCGCAAATGGTGATGTTGCCAAGCCTGATTTCGCTGCCGTGATGCAAAGATTCATGCGCGAATCCGTAGGCCCAATCCGCGCCGCCCTCGTCGGACAGGTATAGGCTGGCACCGGTCGCGGCGGTCAGTTCTCGAGCGCCGGACAGGAAATCGGCATGGATGTGCGTTTCGGTCACGGCCACGATCTTCAAGCCCTGACGTTTGGCTTCAGTGAGGTATTCGTGCACATCGCGGCGTGGGTCGATCACGATGGCGGTGCCTTTGGCTTGGCAACCGATCATGAAACTCGCCTGCGCCAGACCGTCGTCATAAAACTGTTTGAAGAACATCTCGCACCTCTCGATTTGTGAATGTATACCCTTATGGGGTATATTTCAAGTACCCCCGCGGGGTATGCTTGGCGAGCAGGATCAAGCAAGTAAATCCAAGCAACGAACAAACCGATACTGGAGGAACCATGCTCAAGAAACTCAGACTCAGTCTGATCGCAGCCATCAACAACCTGACCTCTGGTGGCAGTGGCGGTGCGTACAAAAACGTCAGTGTCAACGACCTGAAAAACTCGAGCGAAGCAAACAAGTTGATCCTGGATGTACGTCAGCCCGACGAATTCGCACAAGGTCACGTACCGGGTGCGAAACTGATTCCACTCGGAAACCTTAAGGCCCGACTTGCAGAGGTGCCGAACGACGCGCCAGTGTACGTGGTCTGTCAGAGCGGTGGACGTTCACAAACCGCATCGGACCTTTTAAGCAAGAACGGCAAGAGCGATGTGCGTAACGTTCAAGGTGGCACGAGCGCATGGAAGGCCGCAGGCTTTCCGGTGCAACGCTGATGGCCGCCTCCACAAAAACAAAACCATCAGTGGAAACCGCACTTGAGCAACGCGCAAAAATCATCAACCGCTTGCGTCGCTTGGAAGGCCAAGTGCGTGGCCTGCAAAAAATGCTCAAGGATGAACGCGAATGCAAAGAAATCCTGACGCAGCTTTCGGGTGCTCGGGCCGCTTTGGACACGGTAGGCGAGTTGATTCTCGAGGCGTACCTTGAGGACTGCCAAGCGAAATTCGTGGCCGGGAAAGGCGAAACCTCGAGCTTGATCGAAGTGGTGCAGTTGTTGCGCAAATGAAACCAGCCTCGCATTGACCATGCCAATTAAAGCGGATAAAGGAGATCGTGAATGGCTGAAAAAACGATCCTTCTTTGCACCATCGGCAGTGCTGGAGATGTCTATCCATTCATTGCGATTGGTCAACGTTTGCTGAAACGCGGTTTTCGCGTCGTGCTTGTGACCAGTCAGTATTTTGAATCCCAAGCGCACGATGCTGGCCTGGAATTTATCGGCCTCGGAAGTGTTGATGATTACCAAACCATCATTGACAATCCAGATTTGTGGGACGCGAACAAAGGCTTTCGTGTCTTCGCCGAAACCGTGGTCTTGCCGATCCTCGAACCAGCCTACAAAATCATCTCGAGCTTCGATCCGATCAAGACCATCATTGTTGCCCAAGGACAATTTTTTGCGGCGCACATCGCGCATGAAAAGTTGGGATTTCCATTCATCACGGTTCACTTGCAGCCTGCCGCCCTGCGAAGCGTGTACGAGTTTCCAATGTTGCCAGGATGGATACCGGCTTTTGCAAAACACGCCCTCTTCAACCTGATTGATGCCCTGGTGTTGGACAAACTGTTTGCCCCAAAGATCAATGACCTCAGACAAAAACTTGGCTTGCCTGCCGTCAAGAAAATCTTTGACCGTTGGATGCACTCACCGCAACGAAACCTCTGCCTATTCCCAGATTGGTTCGCGCAACCGCAACCCGATTGGCCTGCACAAACCAAACTGACCGGGTTTGTTTATCACGACAAACGAGGCGATCACGAAAATTTGCCTCGAGCCTTGGAAGATTTTCTCAAGGCAGGCAGTGCCCCAATCGTTTTCACCCCTGGCACGGCAATGAAGCACGCCGATCAGTACTTTCTCGAGTGCATCGAGGCTTGCCGTTTGCTTGGACGGCGCGGCATTCTGTTGACGCAACATCCCGAGCAATTGCCCAGGGAGCTTCCCGCTGACGTTCGGCACTTTGACTATTTGGCCTTCAGCGAAGTCCTGCCGCGTTGCGCTGCCCTGGTGCATCACGGTGGCATTGGCACGACCGCGCAGGCGATTGCGGCGGGGATTCCTCAAGTCATTCGACCGATGGCCCATGACCAGCCGGACAATGCCGCTCGAGTCGAGAAACTGGGAATTGGTGCAACCTTGAGTCCACCAAAATTCAATGCCGTATCACTCGTCGAAAAATTGAACGCACTGCTGACATCACAAACGGTCTTGGATCGGTGTCGAACGTGTGCCGTAAGAATCGATTCAGAGCAATCACTGAACGACACGTGTGCGGCGATTGAAGATTTCTATCGCAATCAACTGAAATAAACTACCTGAGGCTGCGTGATTTAGAAACTCCCAGTGGAGCTTTACACAAACTTTACAGAACTCCTCCAGACTGCTCGAGTATGAAAAACATCCTCAAACTGACCAGCCTCGCAGTCATCGCCACCACCGCCCTCACCACAACTGTTTTGATCGGCCCGAGCTTCGCGCAAGGCATGGGCGAGCCGATGGGCAACTCGGGCAGCATGAACATGGGTGACATGAAATCCATGAAAACCCTCGAGAAAGCGACGGGTAAAACCTTCGACATTTACTGGATGTCACAGATGATCGCCCATCACAATATCGCCGTGGACATGGCGAACTACGTGCTCAAAAAGGGCAAGGATGCGAATGTCAAGAAGGCCGCGCAAGACATCGTGCGGGCGCAATCGCTTGAGGTCAAGCAAATGACCGGCTGGCTCAAAAACTGGTACAACGCCAAACCCAATGCCGCGCAAATGAAACTGATGGTTGTGGACATGCAGCCGATGGTCGATGCCAGCCAAGGCAAGATGCCCGGTCACAGCATGATGATGGGCAGCCCGGATAAGAATTTTCTCGAGAACATGATTCCGCACCATCAGAGCGCCGTGGACATGGCGAAACTCGCGCTGACCAAGGCGTTGCGGCCCGAACTCAAGACCTTCGCGCAGGGTGTGATCGACGTGCAGACCGCAGAGATCACGCAGTACGAAACCTGGCTCAAAGCGATGAGGTGACCGCAACCGATCTCGCATCACGCTCGAGGAACGCATGAACGAAACCGGTCCATCCAAAACGCCATCATTGCCGCGCCCGATTCTGTTCGGTGGCGCGGTGATTGCTGCCCTCATGGGGCTGCTCGCTTGGCAGGCACTCAAACCCGGCACACCTGGCGAGACATTGGGCAGGCTCGAGGGGGACATGCACTCGCTGATGTTCACGGGTGATGGTCGGGTCCTGTACGGGCAGCACGGTGGGATTCAAACCTCGAGCGACGGTGGCAAAACCTGGTCGGCCCCCGGTGGACAGGGCGACGCGATGGGCCTCGGCGCGTCTGGCGAGACCATGTACCTCGCCGGTCATGATGTCTTTCAAAAAAGCGATGACGGTGGCAAAACGTGGTCCAGTCCCGGCTTCGGCAACCTGCCCGCCACGGACATTCACGGTTTTGCGGTCGGCCCCTCGAGCGGCTGGCTGTACGCGAACCTCGCCGGGGCCGGTTTGCACCGTTCGACCGATGGTGGCAAAACCTGGCAACTCCTGAGTGCCGCAACCGCTGACGCGATGGCGCTCGCGGTCGGGTCCGGCACGCCACCGAAGATGTTCGCCGCCACCATGCGCGGTCTGACACGCTCGCAGGACGGTGGCGTGAACTGGCAACCCGTGCCGAATGCCTCGAACCTGCTCGGTATGGCGCTCGCGGTTGATCCGAAAACCAACGCGGTGTACGCCTCATCGGGCTCGGGTGTTGTGCGATCCACTGACGATGGCGAGACCTGGAACGAAACCGGTGGTCCCGGAGAGGCGCTTGCCTTGATCGCGGTCGATCCCAAAGACACGGCGCACCTGATGGCCGTCTCAGGCACGGGCCAGGTCTACTCGAGCGTCGATGCGGGCAAAACCTGGAAGGGTAAGTGATCGTATGAAACGAATGTTTGATCAACACTTCGACTCGAGGCTGCTCGGTGGCTTCGGCGCTGTCTCGGTCGGGATCGCGGTGTTCAACCTAAACGGGGCATGGCGGGCATTGGCGCTCGGCCTGATGGTTGCATGTGTGCTCCCCTTGTTGCAGCAGTTCGCTGGAACGCAAACTCGCGGCCCCATCCCTATTCTGCTGTCGAACAATAGTCACCGCAAGAACGTTCGGACACAAGAACACTCGAGGACACACCGATGAACCGACGAATCCTGATGGCCCTGGCCGTGACACTCCTAACCGGAATGGCCCTCGGTCATCCTGTGCCCGCTACCCGAGTTGCGGTTCCGGGCGGCGCGTACTTCACCATCGAACCTCGAGAACTCGAGACGATGCTCAAAACCAAAGACTTCCCGCTGGTCAACGTCCACATCCCCTACGAGGGCGAGATTGCCGGGACGGACTCGTTCATCGCCTTCGATCAGATCGGTGTCGGTCAGATGGCTTCGCGCAAACTTTTGCCGAAGGACAAGAAGGCCGAACTGGTGATCTACTGCCGTTCCGGGCGCATGAGCACCATCGCCGCGCAAGCACTCGTCAAGCTCGGGTACTCGAACGTGCGCGAATTGCGCGGCGGCTTTAACGCCTGGGTCGCGGCGGGCTTGAAGCTCGAGCAGAAGAAACGCTGAGGTGAGACCCGTGCCGCAGCCCACTGACCCTGAATCGCAACCAAGCGAACTTAAGCCCGTAAAACCCTACAGGCGATTCGTCTGGATCGTCTGGACGGGCTGGCTGATCTTCGCCGCGTTGTTGATCGTCTCGCTCTCGAGGTCGTTGCAACCGCGAATGGACGGAATGCCGATCACCGGCGGGACCATGCAGATGAACGAGGGTAACTCGAGCACCACGACGACTCCCGACAACTCGATGCCAGGAATGAACATGGGGAAATGAACGATTTCAACGAACGTTCGAGGCCCTTTGCCTGGGCGTTCGTTTTGATTGTTGTCAGCCTCGTCTGGTTCGGGTGGAGCACAGTGCAACCCGTTCTGCTCGCGCTCGTGCGGGCCGTGGATGGATTCGCCTTCAACGCCTACAACACGATCAGTACGCCACTGTTCGAGTTCCGCTCGAGCCCGATCCCATTGCTCGCGCCGCTCGTGATCGGCCTGATGGCCTCGACTGCACCCTGCCAGCTTTCGACCGGCACAGCCTCGCTCGCATTCGTGGCCCAGGACGGTCAACCGGGTGGCGCGTTGCGACGCGGTTTGGCCTTCGTGCTCGGGCGCGTACTGATGTACGCAATCTTTGGCGGCATCGTGATGTTCGCACTCGGCGGATCGTTGCAGGCTCCTGGGCCGCTGCTGTCCACGATTCGCAAGCTGATCGGGCCGTTGACCGTGCTGGTTGGACTGGTAACACTCGGCGCGTTACCTTTCCGATTGCAACTCGGCGCAAACCTGTCCGAGCGGTTCAAAGACTTTTCTGAGACTCGAGGTGGCACGCTCGGCGCGTTGCTACTCGGCATCGCCTTCAGCTTCGCGTTTTGCCCGACGCTGTTCCTGCTGTTCTTCGGATTGACGGTTCCGCTCGCGTTGACCGCACCACTCGGCTTCGCGTATCCGGTCGTGTTCGCCATCGGCATGGGCTTACCGTTGTTGGCCTTCGCGTGGCTGATCTCGAGGGCCAGCCCGACGCAAGACTTGCTCGGTGGGGTGCGCCGCTCGAGGCGCTGGCTGACCCCACTGGCGGGCGCGGTGTTCGTGCTCGCCGGGGTTTTCGACACGCTTCGATACTGGCTCATGTACTGACGATGATTTTTGGGATCACCAATCTTGGATGGATTTTGAGCCAATCAGCGGGAAATCAGCAAGATGTGTTCTCGTCATATGAAACGGTACAAATCAAGCTGGAGGTTTCGTCACTCAACCGGGGGAGGTCCCATGAACCACGACATGCACGCGATGCACACGGCGACGGGCACGGCAGCAGGTACGGCGGTGCTCGAGGTCAAACTCAAAAACTGCCATAACGCCAGCGATCAGGCCAGTCTCGAGACACACCTGCAAAAACTCGAGGGTGTCACGGGCGTTCACCTGGATCGCACACGGGCGGTGGCGCATCTGAGTTAC
>JANOWZ010000071.1:0-18022 GCA_031418155.1 Deinococcales bacterium | reverse complement strand
GTTGTCCAGACGAACGGACGGGCAATCTGTCCGCTGTACCCGCCGAGTTGCGTCAATCCCACGAAGGAAGTTGTGCCACACAAAGTTTAAAGCGAACCGGTGAGCGATCAGGAAAGGAACTCGAGCCCGGTGCAGCAATGGAATCGAAGGCGGCAATGGTTGCGAGGTTATTCTTTCGTCCTTGAAATAGAGGATGTTTTGTAATACAATTTGGAATATGACGACCAAGATCAGCGCCAACCTCGACAGCACCCTGATCGCCTTTCTCGAGCGATACCAGGCCCAGCGTGGCCTGAAAACCCGATCCGAGGCGCTCGAGGATGCCATCCGCGAACTGCGCCAAGCGCACCTGCGCTCCGAGTACGCCGCCTGCGCCCAAGACCCGGAGTACCTCAGCGATGTCAAATTCTGGGACGCGACCAGCGCCGACGGACTCGACGAGGCGTACTGATGCCCACCAACAACGCCCCAGGTGGACCGACCGGTCAACCCACCAATGCGAAGTACCAACGCGGTCAACTCTGGTGGGTCACACACGACCCAGCCCTTCCTGCTCGAACAACGGCACCTGACGGGCCTCGAGCCCTCGGAAGTGAACCTGCCATGACCCGCCCGAGCATCATCGTCTCCAACCCGGACCACAACGAGTTCATGCCAACCGTGACCGTCTGCCCATTGACCTCAAGCGTCCGGCGCATCTACGACTTCGAGGTCTTCGTGCTCGAGGGTGACGGTGGTGTGCCGAAGGATTCCAAGGTTCAACCACAACTGGTGCGAACCGTCAGCAAGGAACGTCTGCTGACCTACATCGGTCAAGCCTCCGAGGAGACGGTCGTGTTGGTGGACGAGGCGTTGAAACTGCATTTCGGATTCGCGTAACCACCTGGGCCTGATCGGAGGGTGAAAAGCGAAGCCTCGAGTCTCACACACTTTTCACCACTTTTTGTTCGAAGACCAGTTTGTGCTGTTGCACGGCGCTTGCACTGGGTCGCAAATTAAAGCCCCACAGAGAGCAGCCCACACAAACCTCGAGGAAACCCAGTACCAGACGAACTCCACTGATATCAAGTCGTCTTTAAAACTGGCGGTATCCTTCTTGACCCTGAGGGCAGCACCTGACGGGCTTGGGTCGCTTCGGATACACGACCAGTAAGACGACTTGATTTTTCGCCACTCGCTGACCTCGGATGGAAAGCAGAAAACCGCTGCTTTCAATCGCGACTTGGTATGAGATGCAGATTGGGCTTGAATCAAGCCGCCTTACATTTGAGCTTTCAGAAACGGCTGCGGTTTGATGCTCGAGCTTGCTTCACAAATACTGGTCGAGCCAATCAAACATCCGGTGGTTCGCCACCGCCTGTGCCCCTTCCTGACAGTGCAACAGGCCGGTGTCTTGTTCGGAAAAAAGCATGTATTCCTTTGGTCCGCGCAACGCATCGAAGAGTTTTTTCGCCTGTCCGACGCTAAATCCTTCCGCCGTGCCATCCATCACCAGGGTCCGGCAGGTGATCCGATCCACGATGGTTTCGTTGTTGAAGGTCTTGAGTTTGACCATCAATTCGGATGGTGTGCTTGAGCCGTGCTTGTTCATCGAGTCGTTCATGTACCAGCGATACAGGGGGACTTGCTGCATCGCCTGACCCATCGCCGCATTGAAGGCATTCGGGTCTTTCTCGAGCAATTGCATGATCTCTGGGAAAAGCTGGTTGAACTGATCGAACATCGCCTCGCCCCAGTTGAGCACGCCGGGATTGGCGATCAAAATCTTGATGCGCTTCTCGAACGCAGCGGCTCGAGGGGCAAGTGCACCACCCATGCTCAGACCCATCAGCGCAATCCGGCTTGGGTCCACACCGGTTTGGCGGATTGCGAAATCCACCACTGGCATCACGACCTTTTCCCAATCGGGTCGGAATGCCAGTTGTTGTTCACGGATCGCCATACCCTGACCGGGACCATGGAACATCAGGCAGTGGTAGCCTCGAGCGAGTGCGGCATCGGCAATGTATTTTGATTCTTCCGGCCAAGCGTCACGCCCTTGATGCATAATCAGCACCGGAGCCTTCCCTTTGGCGAGTGGCGAACGAAAAAAGTACCCCGGCAAACCCGAGCGCTCATATGGAATTCGTACGGCTTGCGCTGGAAGCCCGAGCAATTTGATGGCCTTGTCAAACGCCTGGACACTCTTGCGGCCCGTGGACAGCACGCTCGGGTCTTTGGGTTCTGGGTGGTGAATCAAGGCGGCCCGAAAATAATTTGCGGCCCGCAAGTACGCTTGACCCGAACTGAGCCTGTGACCTCGAGTCAGGCTCGCGTCGGCCATGTCACGGAGGCGTTCGGCGGTTTTGATCCATTGTGTTGGCCAACTCCATTCGTCGTTGGACTTGATGCGGTGTGCGGTGTCCAGCACCTCGCCGATGTCGGCCTGTCCCGAATACGTGGCGGCCAGGTAATGCAAGAGTTGATTGTTCTGAATCGGATCGTCAAGAATGCCCAACTCAAACCACGGTGCATCCTCAGCGGGTTTGGCCTCACCAAGTGCGCTTTGTGCCTGTGTGATCCTTGGGGTGAATGCACCCAACACGGTTGCGCCCGCGCTCAGGCCTAGACTGCGCAGCAAATGACGGCGGTTGATAACAGTGTCCATGATCGCCTCCTTGTTCGCCACAGCGAAACATGAACACGGTAGACAATGAAGAGGTACAGCCGAATCCATCAAAGGGTGTGGCTGGTGGGTGTAGCGGGTCAATGAGGCTCGAACCGGTGAACCTCGAGCCTGAATTTCAAATCAGCAATTCAGCCGTGATACGCAAGGGTTTTCACAGGGCAAGGCTTTGTCTCGATCCTCGAGCGTTCAGCAAATGGGATTCGGATTGCTCGAGCCATTGACTTGATTGGAGTTGCATGAATTCTGAAGAACCAGTTCTTTGACTTGAACATCACAGGTACTTGAGGGCTCGAGCCCTGGCTATCGCTTGCGTGCGGCTGTGTACCCCAAGCTTGCCGTAAACATTGATGACGTGCCGTTTGACCGTACCCGGACTGATCTCGAGTTTGCCCGCGATTTCCTTGTTGCCAAATCCTGCCGCAACCAGTTTCAACACCTCGAGTTCACGGTCGCTCAAGGATTCGAGCATGTCGGCGGGGATCGAATCGCTGACGTTTGGGTGTTCGGGAATGATTTGCGTGGGCTGGCTGATCTTGGCGTGCGCAAAGAGTTTGTCCACGAAACCGGGCGCAAGATGTCGGACATCACGCACGAGTGAGAGCACACGTTCGTCTTCCTCGAGGAAGGTACGGTAATACGTTTGCGGTGCGGCCAGTTGTACCGCCTGTGCCACAAACCCTCGGGCGGCTTGCACCTCGCCAAGCTGAGCACCGGTCAGGGCTTGCAAGAGGTGCACCGTGATGCGTCGGCGCACCTGACCGCGTTCAAGCATGAACTGCTCGAGGTTCTGCAAGAAGCCTTGCGCCTCGTTGCTGCGTCCTTGCGCGAGCAACAGTCTGGCGAAAACGATTTGCACGTCAATCCGCAGGTGATTTGGCCTCTCCTCGAGCGAGAGTTCGGCATCTTCAACCCATTGTCGCGCGGCGGGTAGGTTGCCTTGCTTGAGGTGAATGTTGGCTTTCATCGCGCTGTGAACTTGCGGATCGGACAGAGCGGTTTTGAGGGCCAATCGGTACGCCTCGTCCAAGGCTTCCAATGCGGCCTGATCCTCTGACCGGGCGGCAAGCACGTGGGCGAGTGCGCTATAAGCAACCGGTAATTGTCCTTGGATGCCCAACCGCCCTCCAAGCTCCAGCCCCTCTCGCACACATTGCAGGGCTTGATCGAGCAGGTTTTCTTCACACAGGTACAACCCCAAACGGCTGACCATCGATGTGGCCAGTGGTGAAACCCGCCCCTCGAGATCGGTGAATCGTGCGATGGCTTCCTTGCAGACCTGGATCGCCTCGAGCCGTTGTCCGTTATCAAACAAGGCCGAGGCCAGAAACAGATCGAGGTTGCTCGAGAACAACTGGTTCTGCGCTGGGTCCCGGAGGCGTTGGGCTTCGCGCAGGGTGCGAATCGCCTCGGAAATGTTGACGGAACGTTCTTGCGCTTCAGCCATGACCCACAGGGCCACGTCGCGCCAGCGTGCTTGCTTGTCACTGAGCAACCGCATGGCGCTCGAGGCCAGTTCACGCGCCGTGTTCGCATCGTTGTCGTAGAGCACCGCTGTGAATGCACGAAACGCAAGCAGTTTTCCATGCACGCTGGGCAGACCGCCGGTGGCCTGCAATGCCTGTTCTGCGGCATCGGCGAAGACCAGTGCTTGGCTTGCCTCTCCCGAGAGGGCCATGACCCAGGCCTGCAAAATCGAAAGTTCACCGCTCGAGCGCAACTCCGCTTCGGGCAGTGCGTTCAACCAAGCGCGTGCCGTGCTGACGGCTCCGCTTTGCCACATCTCCTCGGCAGCAGTGGGCATCAGGCGTTTGAATTCCGTGAAGTCATTTGAGGCTCGAGCACCCTCGAGTGCGTGGTGCATGGCTGATCGCAGCAAGCCCTGCGTTTCGTACCAACGTGCGGCCTTGGCGTGCAGCAGGATCTTCTCGTCCTTGTCGAGTTCAACTTGCACGGCTTCGGCGAACAATTTTTGATACCTGTACCATTCGCGTTTGCGATCCAACGGCACAATGAACAGGTTGGCGGCCTCGAGCTGTTCGAGCATCGCCTGGCTGTTTTGGCCTTCGGTCACGGCATCGCACAAGGAGGCATTCAGGCCCTCGAGGATCGAGGTGCGCATCAAAAATTCACGCACGTTAGCCGGTTGCTTTTGCAGCACCTCGGCCAGCAGGTAATCCGTGATGTAACTGTCCCTGCCGGAAAGTTGCGCGATAAAGGTGTTGACTTCGGACGTGTCACGCAAGGCGAGTGCCGCCAACTGCAAGCCTGCCGCCCAGCCTTCCGTGTGCGTCTCGAGTGCCTGTGCAGCATCGGCGGGCAGCGCGAGGCTCATCGTCTGTGTGAAAAAGGTCTGGGTTTCCTCGCTCGAGAATCGCAGGTCGCGTTGTTGCACGTCATTGACTTGACCTCGAGCCCGCAGCCTCGGCAGGGCCAAGGACGGTTCAGTGCGCGAGGTGATGATCAGGTGCATTCCAGCCGGTGGATGATCGAGCAAAAATTGAACGAGGTCATGCACCTCCTGAGCTGTGATCACGTGATAATCATCGAGGACCACAAGGAATTCCTGCTCAATGCTTGCGGCTTCGTTGACGAAGGCCATGATCAAATCATGTACGGGTCGAAGTTGCGGCGAACGAATCACCTGCTCGAGCGCTTCGCCAAAATGTGCATTCACCTGACGCAAAGCGACGATTAAATAACCGAGAAACTGTAGCAGGTCATTTTCGGTTTCATCGAGCGAAACCCAGGCGACCGGCCGTTCCGACCGTGCCAACCACGCCGCGACCAGCGTGGTTTTGCCAAAACCGGCTGGTGCTGCGATCAGTGTCAACCGGCAACCCGATACCAGACCACGGTCCAATCGTTCCATCAGCCGGTTTCGAACCACCAGTCTGGGGCGCAGGAATGGGGTTTGGATCTTGCTTCGCAGTGGTCCTGAGAGCACGTTTCCCTCGGTCATGCCAGCAGGATCTCGAGTGGGTCGTGCGCTGGCCTGTTCCGAGCATGCTAACACCGAGGTCGAGGTTGGGCTGAGTGCCCCACGGCCTGAGAACGACGAGGACCCATCGTTAATCCGAGGTGGGGCGAGAAGTGTGTTGATCCTCTACGGCTGAATTCGGGATCGCTTGCAGCAGTCTGATCATTTCATTGACAGCAGGCTCATGGTGCGGCCCATCAATGCTGGCGGCGTGCATTCTTGCAACCAAGTGGTAGCCGTCACGGTCAAGTAACCCAGACCAGCCCCGATCAAGGTGGTTGAGAACACCCCAAGCAGCACCGAACTCGAGACCGCCAGCACAGCAAGTGCGAGCACGCCCAACCCGGAAACGGCGATGAACACGGGCCACATCTGCCTCGAGTTCAACCTTGGCAGACTGCCAGCGAGCGCCGTGCCAAGCAGTGCGCCACCGGCCAGACCAGACATCAACAAGCCCAACGTGGCCGAACCACCCTCGAGCCGATGCTCAACCAGCCACGGCACACCCAGTACCACGGGTGAAATCAGGAAGAGGTTCAACGCAGCAAGCATCAAGACCAGCGTTCGCGTTTCACGATGCCCCCAGGCGTGACGGATGCCAGCCCAGAGCGAGGCCAGCACTCCAGGCTCGGCAGGCTCAGAACCGATGGGTGTGGTGCTCGAGATCGTTCCAATCGGTGCCAGTGGCCTGAGGGCACACAAGGCCAGCACGGCAGCCAACGTCAAAACCGCATCCAAGCCGAATGCCAAACCGATCCCTCGTGTGTCCGCCTCGAGCGTTCCCGCACCGAGCCACGCGATGGTCACTCCAGCGAGAACCGGACCAACAAAACCCATCGCCTGCTCGATGCCGTAGGTGATCACGTTCGCCAATGGCAAATCCTTGGTCCCTGCCAGGAGCGGCACGGCTGTTCTGCGGGCCGGATGAAAGAACGCCTCCATCACGCCATAGGCAAACCCGAAGACGTACAGCACCCAGGTGCTCGAGTGACCGCTCAACACAAACCAAGCGAGCAGCGCGAGGTGAATCGTGCGGGTGGCCGCTGCCATGACCATCAGCGTTTTCAACGAGAAGCGATCACACAAGACCCCACCGACCGTGGTCAAACTCAGGCGCGGAATCGCAACCAGCACGTACAACATGCCGAGCACGCCAACATCACCGGTCAGTTTCATCACCAGCCACGGCAAGGCCAGTGCGTAAAACTGACTGCCAAGCAACCACAGCGTTTCAGACAAGGCCAGCAACCGAAAATCGCGTTGCCCAAGCACGGAATGCCAGGCGTTCCTCGGGTGAACTGTGCGGTTGATGGCGATCACCTCGAGCCTCCTTGCAGTGCCCGGCTTTGGAGTCCTGAGCGATGGTTGAGCAATGCAGGGCGCTGTGGCAACCTCGCCTCACCCTCGAGCTTGAGTTGCGCGATCTGTTGCATCACCGTCTCGGCGATGCTCAAGGTCAAATCACGATCATGGGCATCACCCGTGAAGTGCATTGGCGCGCCCACGGTGATGACATAAGGCCCACTGAAGTACCAGGTGCCGACCTCGGGCTTGCCATTGACGGTGGTTTCGATGCGTCTAATGTGATCAGAACGGATGTGAATACCAATCGGCACCACTGGAGCACCGGTCAGCAACGCCAGCCGCGCCACCCCACGGTGTGCTCGCTCGAGACCATCGATGGGACTGATGGCACCTTCTGGGAAGATGGCGACCGTTTGTCCAGCCTCGAGTGCCGTAACCGCGTCATCCACCGCCCCTTGGCCATGACCATGCTCGATGCGAATGTGCCCAGCACGTCGCAACCACGCCCCGAGAACCGGAACCTCGAACAGGGTTTCACTGATCATGATGCGCATCGGCTCTCGAGCGATGGTGGTCAACATCACCGGATCAATCGTGGTCGGGTGATTGGCCGCCAGGATCTTGGCACCTTTTGGCAATGCCGTGTGTTTGATCAGTTTTCGCTCTAGCAAGAGGCTTGAAGTCTGATGCACCAGGGTTCGCATTGCGCTGTAAACGGGTTTCTGGACCATAAGCAGTCCTCCTTGAAGACAGTGTCATGCTCAAGGAGGTGCAGCCGCATCCACCAAAGGATGTGGTTCTGAGGTGCAGGAAGCGGGAGTGGGTGTATTCAGCACAGGACTTACGCAGTTGGTGCAAACCCACAAAATCTCGAGTAACCTTCTGGCATTCTCGATCTTCCAGATTGTGCCCTGCCAGGCGCGTGGATTCGATTCGGTGTATCCCGTTGATGACATGAAGCAGGTGTGGTCAGCGCTGAGAAACCGATTGGCGAGATGATGGACCGGGTTGTTGACGAGGTCGAAAGGTTTTTCGTCGTGTCATGGCGCGGCGAAGGGTCTTTCACTTTGGTTCCATCGTTTCTGGATCGGATGTTGATGCGTAAGTCCTGTGCTATCTAAGAACTCAAACGCGATCAACAACTTTCCAGGGATCGTGCTCCCATGCGTCCTCAAAGCCCACACCCACTCCGGTCGGTGCGTGGACCAAACCGTTGACATCGACTCGAGCCTCCCGGACGACTGGATTGGTACGAACCAGCGATTCGTAATACGTGGTGTTGGGAATCGCCATGCACAAATGCGTGTTGATGATGTCCGAACCGTGAACCTCGGCCCGCAAACGAAACGAATCGGCCAGGTGCGCGATGCGCATCGCGCCAGTCACACCGCCCTTCAGTTGATGTCCAGTGCGAACAAAAGTCGCGCAGCCGGAGGCGATGAAATCGGCGGTGTTCATGTGCGCCCCATCGGAGGTTTCGGCAACCAACAGCGGCACGCGCACATTCTGCGAGAGTTGCTTGTAGGCCGTGATGCTGAACTCGCGCATCGGTTCCTCGTACCAGAGGTAATTAGCCTCCTCGAGTGCCCTGCCGACGCAGATCGCGTCGGCCAGGTCGAATCCAGCGCTGCCGTCGTACATCAGTGGCACGTCGGGTCCGACGTGGTTGCGCAGTGCCAGGCAGAGTTTCGCGTCGCGTTTTGCATCGCCCCAGGCGTGCAGTTTGATCGCTGGGTAGCCCAACTCGAGGCACTGGTCGGCGACATCCAAAAATTCCTCGACGCTCTCAAAGGTCACGGTGCTGGCACAGGCGGGCAGGCTCTCGCGGAAGCCACCGAGCAACTTATAGAGCGGCACGTGAGCAGCCTTGGCCGCCAAGTCCCAAAGCGCCACATCGACCACACCGAGGACGTACAGCGGCAATTCCTCGATGCGGTCCAATTCCCAAACGCGATGCCAGAGGTATTCGCGCATCAGCGGATCGTGGCCGAGCAGTTCGGCACGAATGCGGCGCTGCACCAGGTCTTGCAGGATCACGCCACGCACACAGTAGGCCAGTCCGCGAAGCCCGTCGTCGGTCAGGATCTCGAGCCAAGCTGCGGTGTGGGCGGGTTCCGCTCCGGGCAAACCGTCGCGCCAACGGTGGGCGGGCGTGGCTGGAACCTGGACAAGATGGACGCGCACATCAACGATTTTCATGAAGCCTCCGATGTCTGGCGATGCTGGTACACATTGCGAATTCGATGAAGTTCTTGCCAGGCCAGGCTCGAGGTTTGGGCGCTGGCTGCTTGCACGATTTGTTCGATTTCCTCGGGTGTTTTGGCCCCAACCAGGGTCGTCTGGATTTGTGGCTCGAGCAGGCTAAATTGCAAGGCATACGTTTTGAGATCGTGTGTTCCGTTCTGTGCCCACCACCAGAGTTCTTGGGCGAGCGAAACCTCGGGCCACTCCTTGCCCGCCCAGGACAGGGTTTCTTGGAAGTGGGTTCGCGGTTGAATCCCGGACAGCAATCCCATTGCCAGCGCTGATCCGTTGATCACGCCAATCTGATTCTGGTGGGCGCTCGGGAGCACCACTTCGAGGGCGCTGGTGTTCAGCAACGTGTAATCAAGAAAAGTTAACAGCGCGTCGAAGCGTTGCGATTCGATAGCCTCGAGATGCAGCGCATGGTCTCGCACGCCCAGACCGATGGCGCGAATCACGCCTTGTGCTTTGAGTTGCTCGAGCGCCTCGAGCGCACCGTTTTTGCCGATGGCTTGCGCAAATTGTTCGCTGTTCGGATCGTGAATCAACAGCAGGTCAATGTGGTCGGTTCGCAGTTGCCGCAGGCTGTTCTCGACGCTGCGCAGCGTGGTTTCAAAGTCGTAGCCCCGATGGATCGGATGAGTTCCAGTCTTGCTCGAGAGCACCACCCGTTCGCGCACCCCGTCGAGCGCAAGACCAATTCGCAACTCGCTCTCACCGTATGCGGGCGAGGTGTCGATGTAGTTGATCCCTGACTCGAGCACCCGATGTACCGTCTCAATCGCCTGTGATTCGCTGACCGAGCCATAGTGCTGACCGCCCAATCCTGCACCGCCCAAACCGAGCACACTGACTTCGAGACCGGTTCGACCCAATGTGCGGCGCTCGAGCGTTTTTGGACGTGCCAGATCCACGGGGCTCACCTCCATCCGAGCGCCTCGAGCGGACTGGACCGACGCAGACTGATCTCGAGGTCAGCTTCGGGCACGAAAAATCGATAGCGCAGGCGCAAATGTCCACGCTGGCTGGTGGCGAAGTTCGTGTGCCAATAGTGGTTGACCGGCATCGAAGCGAGATACCCGTTCCAGGTGTACGGTTCGGTTGCCTCCCAACGGTTGTAGTTGAGTTCTTGCGTCATCACCAGCGGTGCGTCAACTGGCAGCCACAGGAGCCTTGCGCCATCGGCTACTGAGATCTGTGCCGCCCGTTGCACGGTGTAATAACTCGAGACTGTGCCAGGAATTTGTCCTCCTGCCTCGAATGAACCTGGTTTGAAAAAACCACCTGCGGTTTCAAACTCGAGGTTTGCATTTTCGGCAGCAAAACCAAAGGGAACATAAGCGGCTTCAACCCCCTCGCAGTAGCGTTTGTTCCAATCGATCACCAATTCAACCAGTGGTGATGCGTGATAGTTACGCCAACGAATTGTGGCTTGACCAAGGCGTTCAGAACGTCCATCAAGCTCGAGCGCATCAAAAACAGGTCCGCGCACAATCCGTGGTGCGTCTGTAAACTCGAGCGTGGTGTGTTCAAAGGTTTGTTGTGAACCTAGAGCGTCGAGCGAGAATTGGCTGCCAACATCGAGCGCCACGAACCGTGCTAAGTTGTGGGCGGCTTGCCGTCCCAAAGGATGAATCACTTGTTCGTGAACCAATTGTCCAAAGCCGAAATCACCTGTTGAACCAACCCAGTTGTGTTTGGTTTGAGTTTGGATAAGTTCGTTCAAACCACCAGTTTCTGGGTTGATGGTCAAATGCCAGCCTGCACTCTCGAGGCTTAACACACTCGAGCTTATGGTCACAGGCGCATTGATGGTCGGCATGACCAACGGCGCTCCCATTGCCCCGAGCACGACAGTGGTAGGTGCAGCATCTGCACGTTCAACTTTTAGGCTCTTGATCTTATCCACCGTTCCAGAAACCGTTGCCACGTAATTCAGTAAGTTGGCATGATCCACCTGAAAGGCAATTCGTGTCCCATCCTCGGCAACCAGAACATCACGGTCAGCCTCGAGTTTCATATCACCACTGTTAAAATGAAGCACTTGAATTCCGTGTGTGCTGGGTCGCAAATGCAGTTGAGTCGAGTCTGAAGTTGGCAACAACGCCCGCAAAGACGAACTAATACTTTCCTCGAGCTGCATTTCGGCTTGATGAAAAGTTGTGGTTTTAACCGCTTGCGAAAACTCATTCAGTCCCGAACCTGGACGATGCGAGGTACTCCAAGCGTTAAAAGTATGTTCCAGCGCAATCCGTTCACTCTCAAGTGCTGCGCTTAGTTGCTTCTTTGCGCGTTCCGAACCTGATTGCGCCGCGAGGGTCACAGCATCGTTGCGGCGGCGTTGGGTGCGCCTAGCTCGCGTGATACTGCTGACATCGCTGCCAAGTCCATGCGCCCAATGGTCGGGCCAAGCAGCCTTGAAAGTCGGAAAGGCATTCGTGTCCTGAGTCTCGAGGTACGCAAACCATTCACTTGGGGTACAGGTTCGCATTTCGATATTGTCATGACCCTGCCATTTTCGAATGACTTCGAGCCAACGGTCATCGGGCGGGGCATTGTCCACGTAGTACCCACCTGTGGACACCAGCAACGAGTCCAGTGCGTAACCATCTTGTTTCATGCGTTCAACATAAGCAGGTACTTTTTCTCGAGCGACCTCGAGCAGTTCATCAGCAGTGGCGCGGTCAGTCTCGAGGAAGTACCGTGTTTTATCTCCACCAAAAACCCGATTGCTCGAGATTCCAAGGACATTGCCGAGCATATAATGCTCACCAAGCCAGTGCAGTACGCGCTTTCCCTTAGGACCTTGCCACCAACAAGCATGAGGGATTCGCACTGGGGCATCGGGTGTAAGTAGCTTTTTCATGCCCTCGAGTAACCAGGCGTAATGAACACTACCGCTTTTACCAAATGGGTCAGTGCCAGAATCAAGATGCACTTGACTTAAAAAATACGGTATTTCACGCTCGGCAAGCTGATCGGCAAGCGACCAAGCCCAGCCGTTGATGTCGCAATGCAAGGCGCTGCGAACGGGAATGTTGTGCTCGTCTCGAAAGCGAACCGCAAGGTCGAGGCTGCGCCCCATCGCGTCCTCGTCGATCAGATCGGTAAAATGCAAGTAACTTCCAGTGACCTCAATCTGACCGCGTTTGACGCACGCCAAAAATTCCTCGAGCCGCTCTGGTCGGGCGTTCAGGTAGTGCCGCACCTGCCAGAAGGTCTCGCAAGTCCATTTGAACCGCTCGCGCTCTGGCGCGTTGCGGGTGCGTTCGCACAACGCCAGCAGCGTGTCGTAATGCTCGAGATACATTTCGCGTACCTGATCAGCAGGATGGGTGTAACCGATGTCGGTATGGGCGGATTGCATCACGTAAAGGGTGAAGGGTTTGTTCATGGTGAATGGGTCGTCCTTTGCCAAGGGTGGCTCGAGGTTTTGATGCTGCGCTCGTCCAGTACATAAAAACTGAGATCAAAAAAACATCGTTCTGAATAGTTTTCATTTCTCGTTTCATCAATTCGGTGATCTCTGACAGATATCGTTTTGCTCGAGACCATCAACCTTTTTCGCCGCCCGCAAGGTTATCGGCACGCACGTTGCGTTGCGTGTAAATAAAGACCGCAATGATCGGTAGAACCAAGAGCAGTCCAGCCAGCGCGACCTCTGGACGTTTGACCGCCGAAAAGTTTCCCATCAATCCAGGGTTGAGCGATCCGACACTCATCAGCGTGGCAAGACCGACCGGCAAGTTGTACAACCGGTCATCGTTCAAGAGTGTGCCGACCAGAAAGTACTCGTTCCAAGTCGCCACGAACGAGAAGAATGCCACCAGCGCAACTGCCGGTCCAGCCAACGGCACGGCGACTCTCGAGAAGAGTTGGTACTCGTTGCAACCGTCGATTCGGGCCGCATTGAGGATGTCTCGTGGCAGGTTTGTGACGAAGAAAATGTAGAGCAGGTAGACACCGAACGGAAAGAACGCCGAGGCGAGGATCACCGACCACGCATTGTTGACCAGGTGAACCGCGCTCATCTCGAGGAAGATCGGCAGGACGAGCACGACCCGAGGCATGACCATCGTCACGAGCGTCAAGATCAGGATGGTGCGGCGTGTGGCAAACTTGGTTGTTGCCAAGCCGTATCCGGCGGGAACCGAGATGAGCAAGGTGAGCAGCACCGAACTGGCGCAATAGAACAATGAGTTTCGTGCCCAGGTCAAGATCTGACCATCGTTGAAGGTGAACAAATTCTGTGCGGTCTGCCCGAGTTGCTCGAGACTGCCGAACGACAGCGGTGCGACCAGCACCAACGCCTCGTCGCTTTTGGTGGGTGCGAGCAGCAACCAGATCAGCGGTACAAAGAAAAGCGCGGCGGTGGACAGCAGCACGATCACCCATAGCGCCCGCCAGACTCGAGCGACGGGTTGCAATCGCTGACTGCGCGGCGGTTTCCCGAGTCGCTTCGCCTTTGCGCCGTTGCGGTCGCTGACCATTCAGGACCCCTCGCCTTCTATGCGATAAAAATCCGTGCCGAAAATCAGGAACAGCACCCCGAGCAGACTCAGCACCAGCAGACCAACGGAGATCGCGGCAGCCGCACCGAAGTTTTGCAAGTTGTTGGCGTAAAACGAGGCCAGTTGGTTGATTGACCAAGCGGGGCTACTGGCCGCACCAAGCGTCGCCGTGTACAGCAGCGTTGGTTCGACAATCAGTTGAAAGCCGAGCGCGAGGTTCAGCACGACCATGTACAGCAGTTGCTTCGAGACGAGTGGAACCTTGATAAAACGCGCCATCTGGAAGGCATCGCAGCCATCGACGGTCGCCGCCTCGTAGATCTCCTGTGGGATGGACATCAGGCTGGTGTAAACCGTCACCACCCAAGCCCCCAGCGTCGTGAACAACACCATGACCGTAAAAATCACGGGCAGGTTTGCCAGTCCGAGCACCTCGCTGCGTCCTTTCAAACCGAACAGGTTCATCAACCAACCGAACGGGCTGACCGACGGGTCGAACATAAAAATCCACAGCAGCACATTGGCGGGACCGGCGACCGCACCGGGAAGGTAATAGAGCAGGCGCATTGTTTCCGAGAAGCGTCCGCGCCGGACGTGCAGCAACAGCGCCAAACCCAGCACGCAGACGACCATCAGCGGCAACCACAAGAGCGTAAACAACACGGGGTTGCGCAGCGACTCGAGGAACCTGAAATCGGCGATCACAGTTTGGTAATTCTCGAAACCATTGAACGTCATGGTCGGATTTTTCGTATCAAAAAAACTGATCACCACAATGTACAGCGCTGGTCCAACACCAAATGCCACCAGGAACAGCAGGTACGGAAAAACGAACAACCAGCCAGGTGACAGTCGAAAGGATGAATTGTTTGAGCCTTGGCTGGTGATCACTCGAGTTCCTTTCTACATAATTACGGGATGACCTCGAGATCTCGAGGTCATCCCGTACAGAATCACCTGATGACTTTGTAACCAGCGACTTTGGCAAGCTGATCGAGTTGCAGACCGTACTCTGGGAGCAGTTCTGCGACGGTCTTTCCACCCTTGACGCCGGTGACGACAATGTTGGCAAAGGTTCCCGCCGTGTCGTACCGGACGAAACCGTAACGGGCATTGATCAGACCGGCGGAATCCTTTAAGACTGGGTAGGGATCGTTCGCGTAATACTTATCGCTGGCGAGTTTCTTGCCCCAAGCTTCAGCGGCGGGCAGGTACGCCGGTTGTGTCGGTGCGTCCGTTTGGTAGTCGTTGCTAGTGGACATCCAGATGGCGATATCCGCTGCGGCCTGCATATTTTTGGCGTGTGTCGAAACGAAGTAAGCGCCCCCACCCTGCGTGCCGGTCACGGCTTTGCGTTGGTTTGCCCAGCGCAATGGCAACCCGACCGAAAGTTGTCCGGCTGGGGTTTTGTATGCGGCCTTGAAGACGAATTCGCCGTACCAGGAAGCGCCAGGCATCATCAGGATTTTGTTCTCGTTGGCGAGCTTGATGTATTCGGAATCGAACGGACCGAACTTCGAGAGCGATCCCGCACCCACGAGCGAATCGACGAGGCCCGCAATGCGAGCACAATTTGCCGAAGCGGTATTGATCCGCACGGTGTTCGCGGAGACCACGTGCTGAACCAAGCAATCGCCCCCCGCGAGGAACATGTTCAACGCCTGCGCATCCCCGAAGCTGCCGACGACGTAACCGGGATGCTCCTTGGCGACACGCAATCCCAATGCCTGGTATTCCTCGTAGGTTGTCGGGGCGGTATAGCCGAATTCTTTCATCAGGCTTGCGTTGTACCAGGTGACGACCTGTGCGAGATCGTTGCGCAGACAGTACAGTTTCCCGCCGATCCGACACTGCGAGATGGCCCCTTGGCTGAATTTTGAAACGATGTCCTTTGAAACATATGGTGTCAGGTCTGCCGTGTAATTGACGTTCTTTTGACTCAGAATCGCAACCTGATCCGGTCCACCAGTAAAGACGACATCGGGCCAACCGCTACCGGCTTTGTTGAACAGTTCGACCTTGGCGGGCAGTTGTCCCATATCGGCGGTAACGATTCGCATTTTGACGTTCGGGAACTTCTTTTGGTACATCTGAAATCCGGGCAGTCGAACGGCGTCCGTCCAAACCAGGAGTTCATCATCTGCCTGCGCGAACACGCTCGAGGCTCCAATGACTGCGGCGGCCACGCTGAGTGCGGCGAGGGCAAGACCCGCGAATTTGATTGATTTTTGCATGTTGCTTCCTCCTGCTTGATTGAGGGCTTTGGGCTT
The DNA here is from genome assembly GCA_031418155.1 of Deinococcales bacterium. Lineage (GTDB taxonomy): Bacteria > Deinococcota > Deinococci > Deinococcales > JAAFIG01 > JANOWZ01. The sequence goes on along the minus strand of JANOWZ010000071.1, from coordinate 2,047 downwards.
CTCGGGGTTGTTCGCGTGGATGAATTGGCCTCCTTGGATGCGCTGCCACATGAATTTTGCGCAAGCAGATATCGAGACATTCGCACGGGTACACAGACGATACGAACGCCTTAACGCGAACCGAATTGGTTGTGATTTGCTTTTGAAACGTAGCATATCTCGAGAGAAGTTGTCAACCAATTTTGAAATAGGAGTCGGGCCGTATGCTCGTCCAGGTTGGAAATAAGCCAATTCGTCTGAGAATCTGCTAAAATCTCGAACTCTTTCCTTGAAAAAATGCGAATTACGTCTCCGTATACCTTGAGTAACGCAAAAGTGTTCAATCACTTTTTGTTGTACGATGGTGACACATTGAAGTCTTTGGAAACATCTGCCTAAAATGCCATCGGAGGAATGATGACCGCAACGCGAGAAAAAGAGGGCGAGCAATCAGGCTACGAAGCCATCGCCAGTAAAATCGCCCAATTCATCAAAAGTGAAGGTTTACGCCCAGGAGATCGCCTCCCTACCGAACGGGAACTCAGCGTCCGACTCGAGGTCAGCCGAGCGGTCGTGCGTGATGCCGTTAAAGTGCTCGGCGCGGCAGGGCTTGTGCAGCCCAAACACGGCAGTGGGGTCTACGTCACAGGTGAACCTCAACCGTTCGCTTCGGCGGCGATTGATATTTCAATGCCTATCGACCCAGAACACATCACCAACCTGTATCGATTTCGCCGGACCATTGAAGTGGAATCTGCCGAAATTGCCGCCGAACAAATCACCCTTAAAGAACTCCGCGCACTCGAGCAAATCGAGGCGTTACATCGAGCGGGTGCAACCGAACTAAACCCGCATCGTTTTCGAGAAGGCGACCTAGGCTTTCATCAGGGCATCGCCGATGCCACCAAAAATCCGTTTTTCAGTTCTGCGGTGGCAGCCACCTTGAAACTCCAGAACTGGGCGGTCGATGTCTCACTATCACGCACGCCCGGATCGCTGCTCGTGGCGGCAGAAGAACACGAGGCGATCCTCAACGCCATTCGTGAAGGTGACGCGCCAGCCGCACGTCAAGCCATGAAAACCCACCTCGAGAATGCGTTCAACAATTACCTGATCGAGATTCGACGCCGGATCAACACCGACTCGTGACGTATTCGGGTAATGCCGTAGAAGTGCCTGATCGTTACGAGATACTGCCGTATCGCATGAACCAGACGGTACATGGATTATGTGCAGTCTTGAGGGTGTTCGCTCAAACCTGCCGCGTAATTCCCGTACAATCCTCGAGGCTTGAGGATGTGAATGTGCTCGAGAATACCGGAGCGGTGATCTGGCTTGGGGGCAGGTGGACACAGTACGAACCGCACCATGCTCGGGTGGAAAGCGATGCAGCGATCACGCGGTTGAATCGAGTTGATGACTCTCGAGCCTTGATTGAACTGAAGCCCGAAGATTTTGTGACGTGGCTCGAGCCGAATACTCCACTGGCAAAACTCGAGTGCTGGTTGCAGCCTTTTGGTTTCTACAAAAACGCGATGTTGATTCGTTCACAGCGTTCACCGAATATTTAAGATCAGGCCTGAAGTAACGGATAGTCCAAAAGACTTGGTTCGACACGTGCGACCAATGTTCGATTCTGAAGTCCGATTGGAAAGAGCCGCGTCAAAATCGTGCTAGTCCCTCGAGCATTGTGGGCTAACGGTTCCAGACCCCAGCAGCGCAACATGGGACCATCTCAACGCCCCACACGAGGAATCCCATGAGCCTGATCCAAACCCGTTTCCCACTGTCCGCCGAGACGCGCACCACGTATCAACGTGACGGCTTCGTCCACGTCCCAGGTATCATCGCCGTTCTGAGGTCGATCACTTTGCCGAAGCTGCCCTGGCCGCATCTGAACGCCTCAAGGCCCTCTCGGACGCACCGATGGGTAGTGTCCAGTTTTAGACTGATATGCTGAGCCCGTGATCGCCCTTACCTGCCGACGCTGCCAAAGCATCCACCTCCGCAAAAACGGCCACACCATAGACGGACACCAGAAATTCCACTGCCAAACCTGCAACTTCTA
>JANOWZ010000070.1:0-2145 GCA_031418155.1 Deinococcales bacterium | reverse complement strand
GCCCAAACCGCCAACGCTCGAGACTTTTCCGGTCAGCGTGTTCGGATCAAAACCGACCCCATCATCATGCACCTCGAGATGCACGCCATCATCGGCGGTTCGCAAATCGACATTGACGTTTTTGGCCCCCGAATGCTTGGCCACATTGTTCAAGGATTCCTGCAAAATCCGAAACATCACGGCCTCGTTGGTTGGGGAAAGGTGCGGTTCACCATTGATCTCGAGCGTGGTCGAAATCCGGTTTTGTTCGCCAAAATCCTTGATGAATTGCCGCATCGTTTCCAGAAATCCCAGACGCTCAAGGTTGATCGGGCGCAAGGCGAAAATGCTGCGCCGCACCTCACGGATTTGTTCGCGCAGGGTTTCACGGGCCGTCTCGAGTTCATTGCGCACTCGGGCGATGGTCTCGGGTTTCAAATCCTTGCCCAGAAGACGTTCTGACAGATCGAGTTTCAATGCAGTAAACGCGAGCGTCTGCGCGATGCCATCGTGAATCTCTCGAGCGATGCGGTTGCGTTCATCGACAATCGCCAATTCCTCACTGTAAAGGTACGCTCGAGCATTGCGCACCGCCAACGTCACCTGGTTCGCCAGCAATGAAAGCAGTGGCCGTTCGGCAGGGGAGAAGGCTCCGCCCGTCGTGTCACCCAGCACGATCACACCGACCAATTCACCATCGGCCAGCATCGGCAAACCAATCGCGCTGCGCACACCGACCAGCAACGGATCATCGGCGACATCGCTCGGCTCGAGACCATCGGTGACGATGGCGACCCGTTCCTCGAGTACACGGGAAGCAAGTTGCTCAAAGCTGAAACCGCGCTCGAATCCAGTTTTAACAGCTTTGCCGTGCGCGTTCCAACCCCAGGTCAGGCGCAATTGCCCATCCTCGTCCATCAGGTACACGCCGGAAGCCTCGGCATTGACGCGCTCACGGATTCGACCCACAACCGCCTCAAGAAGACGCTCGAGGTTGGACTCGGCACGGATGCTGCGGTCCACCTCGAACACGGTCAGCAGGTCACGGGTGCGATGCTCGGCGGCCTCAATCGCGGCGGCCAATTCCGCGACCAGAATCTCGAGCAATTCACGCGATTCCGCCCGAGGATGACCAGCGAATTCGACGCTGACCAACCCGAGAAAACGATCCGACCACTCGAGCGGCAACCGCAAGCGCGTGCCACCGGAATCATTCGTCTGCTCGAGCGTGCGCCGAATGCCACGCAACGCCGTGAACTCGAGGCTTTCGGCGGGCACCTCGCGTTCGCCCAGCCCCACTGTGCGAACCACGCCACTCTCGAGCGCGATCACGCCGACACGACCACCGACCGCTTCAACAATTCCATGAATCGCCGTCTCGAGCACCGCGCCAAGGTCTGCCGCCTCAGAAACGTTGCGGGTCACGCGCTGAATCGCCGCGAGTCGCCTGTGCGATTCGGACAACTCGAGGTACAGGTCGCGCAGGTCGCTCTCGGCCTTCTCGCGCTCCCGAACCTCAACGCCGATCCAACCGATCACAAAAAAAGTCACGAGCGGCCCGAGGATGCCGTAAAACGCGATCTCGGCCCAGAATGCGCCGCTCCACATCTCGAGTTGCACAACGTACAACTGGTATGAAACCACGACCGCAATGATGATTGGGGGCAGGAACAATTGCGCCAAACGCACGCGACGGTACAACATGCCCGCTTCGGCCCGAGGGTGCATCAAATTGAACGCGGCAAGCACGGAATAAACGGGTCGCAAGATTCGATCCGAGATTGAAGCTCGAGGTTTGGGAAGATTGAACTCGGTTTGGTCGAAGTTCGGTTCGCTGCGGTTCATGCCGATCCCTTCTCGAGATTTGGCTCAAGTTGAGACTCGAGCGTGTGTTCTGAATCAGACTCGAGACTCGCCTCAGAATCCTCCACTTTCGGCCACGGCATGCTGCCCGGAATGCCAAGACCTCGAGCCTTGCGTGATGCCCACAAGCCCTGCTTCAACAATCCGCGAAAGACGTTCACGTCGTACTCGGTCATGGCGGCACGATCCATGAATTGCCGGAAACGACGCAACATGTGATCCTCGCGTTTTTCGTCCGTGTAGCCAACCTCGAGCATCAATTCGGCGAGGTGCTTGTACATCGCGTCCAACATCGCTCGAGAG
>JANOWZ010000069.1:0-1638 GCA_031418155.1 Deinococcales bacterium | reverse complement strand
TGCCGTCGCGCTTTCGGCATCAAGCGTTAACGCATTGGGAATGAATCTCGAGAGGATTGCGGTGTGGGATTCCAGAAAGGCTATCGGTTCAGTTCCAACGCCGACCGCATGGGCAATCTTGGCACTCGAGAATTCGTTGGCGCGATCAATGCCCAAAAGTTCGCTGCGTTCGCCCGCGATTCGCAGCATGAACGCACCGTTTTTCGTCTCGAGTTTGTAATTCCGGTTGGTGATGCCGCCGCTGATCGTGACGATGCTCGAGACGTGACCGGTGTACGGCTCGAGGTCGTGCAAAAGTTTGGCGGGCAGTGTTGGCTTCATGGCTTGAGCGCAGCCTACGACAATTTCATTTTGATTTGGCTCTTGATGGATTCCGGGGACCTGCCAATCTGAGCACGTACACTCAGACATGGTCCAGATCCAAGCCCTGATCGACAACGCCAAATGCTACCAAACCGTTCGAGACCTCCGCTGGCCCAACGGCACCACCTGCCCGCACTGCCACAGCCCACGAGTCATCAGCAAAGGCCGAGACGACACGCAAAAAGACCGGCGTCGATACCAATGCAAAACCTGCCACAAACGATTCGATGACCTGACCAACACGATCTTCGCAGGTCATCACCAGCCCTTGCAAATCTGGATTCTGTGCTTGTACTTCATGGGTTTGAACCTCAGCAACCAGCAAATCGCGCTCGAACTCGGCTTGAACAAAGATGACGTGCAAGCCATGACCACGCAACTTCGAGAAGGCATCATTCAAGCCGAACCTGAAGTGCAACTCGAAGGTGTGATCGAAGTCGATGAGGTGTATGTCGTGGCTGGGCACAAAGTTAACTCTGAGGCGGTCAAAAAAAAGGTCGTCCACCACGACGCAGACGACTGAAAGGCAAACGAGGCCGGGGTACGCTCGAGTCTGAAAAACCACCGATTCTTGGGTTGCTCGAGCGAGGTGGACGGGTGGTGCTGAAAATGCTGGCGAACGTGCAGCAGAAAACGATCAAACCGTTGTTCGAGAAGTTCGTGAAAGCAGGCTCGATGGTGAACAGCGATGAGTACGTGATTTATGATCGGCTCGAAGCTTGGGGTTACGGGCATGTGAGCGTCAATCACAGCGCAGGCGAATTTGCGAGGGACGCAGATGGTGACGGTGTGAACGAAGTGCATGTGAATACGCTCGAGGGATTCTGGTCGTTGCTGCGGTCTTGGTTGCGAGTGCATCGTGGGATATCACAGGAACGGCTGCCGTTGTATTTGGGATTCTTTGGAGTGGTTCATAATGTGCGTCGGCGAGGTCGGGCATTGCTGGGATCGTTGTTGGCGTTGCTGTTGGTGTCAGGTCCCTGCAATCCATAAAGAGCCTTTGATTTTTCCGCCAGGAACGCGGTCAATCCTGCCTCATCCAAAACCGGCACATTCAACTCTTGGGCCTTCTCGAGTTTTGATCCGGCCTCCGTGCCTGCGATCAAGTAACTGGTTTTCTTGGTGACACTACCAGTGACCCGAGCGCCCATGCCCTCGAGTTCTTGGCTGATCTCGTCGCGTGGCCTTGAGAGCGACCCGGTGATCACGAAGGTCAAGCCTGCGAGTTGCGTGCCAATCGGTTTGACGTTCGAGGTGGTGTTCACACCTGCGGCC
>JANOWZ010000068.1:0-3420 GCA_031418155.1 Deinococcales bacterium | reverse complement strand
TGGACCGATGCTCTGGTTGAAGATCACGGCTTTTTTCTTGCGAAACTTGGCGAGGCGAATCAGGCCCAAATAATACTGAAGGGTACGGGCGCTGGTTTTGTCCTGCAACAAGCCGCCGCCACCCGAGAACAGCACGTCCGCACGTCCCAAGGCATTCCAAACCTCGAGCGGTCGCATCCGATGCACGGCGTTGACGCTGTACAACCTCGAGGTTTCGGCTGGTGTGTTTGAAAGCACCAGCGGCACATGCCCGAGCCGTTTCAATTCCGTGGTGATGGCGAGCAGGATCGCCTCATCACCAGTGTTCGCGTACCCGTAGTACCCGGAGAGCGCGACAATCATCGTGACCTACTCATTGGGTCTCTTTTTTGCGAGGTGTGCGGCGACGACGGCGGCGAGGTTCGCTCGAGGTCAAGACTGGTGCGCCTGCACTGCTGGCTGGAGCCTCGAGCACGGGTTCAACCACGATGGCCTCTACCGGTTTTTTCAGCGCGGTGAGTATTGCGTCCGCGTACTTGCGCAGGCGTTCAGGTCCCATGCCTTTGATCGCGCCCAATCCATCGAGCGAGTCCGGGTTGGCGCTGGCAATCGCACTGAGGATCGCGTTCGAGGCGACCACCAATTTGCTGACCTCGAGTTTCGTTGCCTCCGCGTCGCGCCATTCGCGCAGTCTGGCGTAACGCTCGAGTTCGGCGGCATTCAGAGTGCCAGCCGGATCGCCCTTGGCGGGCTCAAACGATTGCGCGATTTCGATCACAGGCTCGGGTTCGGGTGTGGGTTCTGGCACGACTTCAACTACTGGCTCGAGTATCGGTTCTGGAACCACCACGGCTGGTGCGGGAGGAGTTATGTCAACAACCTGCATGGCGCGTTCGAGATCGGCCCACAAATCCTCAATGTCCTCGAGTCCAACCGACAGGCGCACAAGTTTCGCTGGGAATTGCGTCAAGGCACTGATCGTGCCCCCCGGTTCGCTGGCTGAGAACAAACTCGGTTTGATTTCCCGCTCGAGTCGCACCGACAAGACAGGACCGAATGCTGATGGGCCTGATGGTGACATCATCTGTCGGGCCGCAATCACGTAGCCGCGATGCGATTCCAAACCGGGATAGTACACGTCTTTCACACCCGTTTTGACTTTCAAACGCTTCGCCAACTCGAGTGCGGTGGCCGATTGCTTTTCGATTCTGACCGATAGGGTTCGCAAACCCGCGCTGGCGACCTGCACCTCGAGCATCCCAGGTTTCGTGCCGCTCAGGTCGCGTTGCGACCGCAAGCGTTCGAGGACTTCCGGGTTGCGGCCCGCAATCATGCCAAACTCGAGGTCATTCACGCCGGTCAACGCCCCAGCACCCGCGTGCAAGACCAAATCCACGCCGGAACCGAGCGGTCGGGTCACAAACGGTGAAACCAAGGTGGTGTCCGCCAGCACCAACGCGCCAGCCTCGTGTGCCCGCCTCGAGACGCTTGAGAGGTTCACGACCTTCAAAGTCGCGGTTGAAGGTGTCTCGCACCAAACCAGGCTGGTGTGCCTAAACCGCCATTGGCTCGGATCGGCCAGGTCACGGTATTCAACGATAATCCCGAATTCCTCAAGCAAGCCAAGCGCCGTGAAGGTCGGGGCGCTGACCTCATCGTGCGCCACGACCCGATCACCGGGCCGCAACAATCGGGCCACCGCATCGATGGCTGCCACGCCAGAACGGAAGGCCAAGGCCCAAGCGGGATCGAGGTGATGGCTGTTCGGGCTGGTGTGACGCGAGGGCATTTCAGCCTCGCCATCTTCGGAGGGATCAGGATGTTGAGTCGTGGCTGATGAACCTGGTGATGAGATCGGGGGCCGTGAACCATCCTCGAGTGCCGCCAAACGCGCCTCGAGATCGCGCAAGGCGTTCTGGGGGTTGGAGGAGTCGGTCAGAAGGGGTTGGACGGCACGTGTATCGAAACGGAATTCGTCCATGCGAGATCATCTTAACCGCCCAAACCCGGAATTTCGAGCCGCAACCCAAAATCACGCCCTCACTCAAGCCGCAGCGGATTCGTTGCGGCTTTCCTCAATGATTCCTGGCCCTCAAAGCCAAGTCTCACTCTCAAACGGTTACAATGCCCAGCATGATCCAGTTTCACCGCGTGACACTCGAGTACCCCGTCACGAAAACCTTGGCGCTCGATGAACTGAACCTTTCAATCAAAAAGGGCGAGTTTGTCTACCTGACCGGACATTCCGGTGCGGGCAAATCGAGTTTCCTGAATTTGATCATCAAGCGGGTCAAACCGACCCGAGGTCAAGTCTATGTGGGCGGCGAAAGTCTGTCCAAGTACAAAGGCGCGAAGATTGCCCACCATCGCCGCCGGATTGGGATGGTCTTTCAGGACCATCAACTCCTCGATCACCTGTCCATCGCCGAGAACATCATGTTCGCCCTGCGGATCACGAACACACCAAAAGAAGTCTGGGAAGACCGCACAACTCGAGTTTTGCGGCTCGTCGGCCTCGCGCACAAGAAACTGGTCTTTCCGATTCAACTTTCCCAGGGCGAACGTCAGCGCGTGCAGATCGCCCGGGCAATCGTCACCGAACCGACGTTGATGCTGGCGGACGAACCGACCGGAAATTTGGATCCAGATGTCAGTTGGGAAATCATGGAACTCCTGAACGAAATCAATTTGCGTGGCACGACCGTGGTCGTGGCGACCCACTCGAGGGACATCGTCGAACGCCACCGCCGGCGCACCCTGACCTTGCGCAAAGGCAAATTGGTGCGTGACGATCCGAACGGTGGTTATGCGATTTAAGGACAAGGGAAAAGGTTAACGCCAAAAGGTTAACGCCAAAAGGAACACCGAAAACCTCGAGCCATCACACCCAAACTCGAGCCAGCAAAATCAAAAATTGGAAGCCAAATCAATCATGAAAAACAAACCTTGCCACTTTTCATTGTCCCTTTTCCACTTCCGACCGGAAGCCCCTTCTTTGACCTTTTCAGCTTTCACCTTTTTACCGTTTACCTGTTCATCCTTCACCTGGATTTCCCGCCCATGATGTATCACTTTCGTCAATCCTGGCTCGCGGCCCGCAACAACCTGACCGCAACGATTGGCACGCTGGCAACGATGACCTTGACGTTGACGATTCTGGCGTTGGTGGTGTTGTTAACCCTGAATCTCGAGCGCATCTCGCGCAGCATCGAACGGGATGTGCAAATCACGGCTTGGCTCAAACCGGACGCAAAAAGCGACGAGGTTGGACAGGTATTGCAGGGCATGGACAGTTTTGAATCGGTGGCCTTCGTGGACAAAACCGAGGCGTACAACCGCTTGATCCTCGATTACTCGTACTTTGCGAACGCCAGCAGAACCGTGGAAAATCCGCTCGAGGATCGGTATGAGATCAAACTCAAAAGTGCCAGCAACATCAAG